>CAYXPV010000244.1:0-3542 GCA_964467285.1 uncultured Oscillospiraceae bacterium | reverse complement strand
AGTACGGCTTAAAGGCAGCTCGTCGTGCTCCCCAGTTTTCAAAGAGATAATTACAGTTTATCTATCGAAACACCTACAATTTTGTGGGTGTTTCTTTTTTTGTTAACATTGCTTTATCGGCATTATCTCTTGAAAACTGGGGTTGACTCAAGCATAGCTTAAGTCAATCGGAGCTAAAAATATGCCCCCGGCATATTTTCTTTACGCTCCGACAGTTCACAAAGAGATAATCAATTATATTTGCAAAAAGGCACTCACCTATTGGTGGGTGCTTTCTTTGTTATATAGCTGTATTAGTTATCTCTGCTGAACCGGGGTTATGTTAAACACAGTTTAACACAATCGGTTATATTACGCAAAGAAAAAGAAGGGTGTTATCCCCTTCTTTTAAATTTGAGTAATCACTAAAGCTCTTCCGCCTTAAATGCTGTATATCCTTCGTAGTGATAGCTATTGTCGATGCCTTTCATATAAACATTTCTATCGTTTATTTTATCGGTCAGGGCATTTTTCAGGATATGCTTGATTTCAATATCCTTTACATTGCTGCGCTCCATTGCAAGAAGATAGTCTTCCTTATCAACCTTGCTCCAGTCAACCACCATACCAAGTTCTTTTTTCAGCATCAGGTCAAGCCAGATTCTTGTTGCTCTGCCGTTACCCTCACGGAACGGATGGCATATATTCATTTCAACATACTTTTCAACAATCTCTTCAAAGGTTGACTGTGGCATATTGCTGACATTTTCCAACGCAGAGTCAAGATACATTACCGGTGCAAAGCGAAAGCCACCTTTGGCAATATTTACATCGCGAACAACTCCCGCAAAATCATAGAGTTCTTCAAATATGTATTTGTGAATGAATGCAAGTGAGGAAAATTTACCGGGTTCAAGTTCTTCAAGTAAACCCTTATCATAAAGTTCAACAGCCTTTTTCTTGCTGATGCGTTCTTCCTCGCGGGCAAGTTCAGCCGAATCTGTTATATTTAATTTGTTTTCTAACGCCATATTATAATCTCCTTTAATACAGCAGAATTTATAATTATATTATAACATAAAAAACAATAAATATCAATCAAGTAATACAATGTTTCTAACCCTGATATTCATACACCTTTACAAGTCCCCTTACAACAGAAGCTTCAACTGCATCATCGTTTAAGGGAATAACATTCATATCACTTACTTCGCTAAGCAAAGTATATATGGCGTTTCTCAGCTGCTTTCTTCCGCCAATTACCGCCTTTTGTAATTTGAAATCCAAAATCTGCTTTATTTCCGAATGCAGAATAACGCCCATATAAAAGCTGTATACCTGTACCGGAGTGGCGCCAAACAGATTTTTAAGAATCCTGACCTTAAAAAGGGCGGCGTTTATACCCTTTTCATCGGTGTAACGGTATCCGTCTGCAAGATAGCTTTCGTCAAGCTCGTCTATGGATAAATCTACCGCATCCTTAAGAATGGTATTCTGAGAAAGTACAGCCGTCATTTCTCCTGTGAGAAGTGTAATAAAATCTACAATCTTTCCCTCTTCGTTGCAATGTATAAGCTTGGAATGGGAGCCGGGAAGCACATACAGGCACTCACCGTAGGAAGGATGCATCACACCCATAAGCTCTGTTTCTTCCCCACGCATCATATCGGCAGTATATATGCTGTCGGATAAGCGCTTGACTCCACGCACAAACACAAAGGGAAGCGTGGAAACATCATCTATATAGGTTTCGTACATATTCTCCGAAAGCTCTTTGACACCTGCCGGAGCCTCAATATGGTCCAGCTTGCACAAGCCAAACTCCGAGGTAATCATACCCGAAGCAAGAATCTTTTCAATATTTCTTTCCGAAAGCGAATGTCCGGAAAGGACAGTATCTATAGCTTCGGAAATTGCCTCTTTTAAAGCTTTGTTTCCGTCTATGGACTTCTGCGCGCCTATATTGATTTTGACCGTTTCTCTGATTATACCGTCACACACAAGGCTTACCCGTGTATTGGTTGTACCGCCGTCTATTGTAATATAGTTTCTCATAGTTTACCCCTTAAGAAGTGAAGTATATTTTTCGGCAAGAGCAGTTATTGCCTCGTAATTGCCTTCATTTAACGCTTTTTTATCTATTATGTTGGAGCCAAGCCCGAATCCGCAAACACCGGCTTTGATATAGTCGGACATATTGGATTCGTTTACACCGCCTACTGCCAGAAATTTAATATGGCTTAAGGGGGCTTTTACTGCCTTGACATAATCGGGCCCCATATTGGTTACGGGGAAAAGCTTTACAAAATCTGCACCGCAAAGATGGGCTTTCTGTATTTCGGTAGGTGTAAGAGCTCCCGGCATCGACAGCATACCAAGCTCCTTGGTTTTCCTTATAACATCGGGATTGGTATCGGGAGATATTATAAACTTTCCGCCTGCATTTTTGGTAAGCTCCACCTGTTTCTCCGTAAGCACAGTTCCTGCACCTATGTACATTCTGCCATCGAAAGCTTTGGCAAGCATTTCTATATTCGCGGAGGTTTCCTCATCGGAAGTGCTGCCGTCTGCACTGTAGGTTATTTCCAAAAGTCTTACTCCGCCTTTGTACATAGCCTCGCACATGGGCAGAAGTTTGTCCGAAGAAACACCACGGACTATAACAATAAGTTTTTCTTTTAAAACTGTATCTATAACACTATTCATATAATAACACCCCTATTCACACTTATAATACCATCATTTTGACCTTTTGTCAAAAAACTATTGAATTAATTTAGCAATTATGTTATACTTCTTTAAAATACTCTTAAGGACGTGATTTTAATGAAAATACTCTCTATCGGAAACAGTTACTCCGCAAACGCAACTACATATCTTCACAAGCTCGCCGAAAGCTGCAAAATTGAGCTTGACACCGCAAACCTTTGCATAGGCGGATGTCCCCTCTCCCTTCACTACAGAAATATGCTCTCAGGCAATAAAGCATATACTTTGCAGTACAACGGTGATATGACACCTTTTAAAGTTTCCATGGAAGAGGCACTCCTCGCTGATGACTGGGACGTAATAACTCTACAGCAACAGAGCTTCCGTTCCACAGATTACGAAACCTTCCAACCTTATTTAAACGAGCTTGCCGAATACGTGGCAACGCTCTGCCCCAAGGCTAAAATCGTACTCCACCAGACATGGGGTTACCAGGACGGTCATACAGGGCTTAAACACTTCGAAAACGGAAGTGCTATGTTTGCCGAAGTGGAAAAATCCTATGAAAAAGCCGCCGAGGAAATAGGTGCAGATTTCATTATAAAATCGGGCAAAGCCTTTGAACTTCTTAAAGAAAACGGCATTACCGAATATTTCAGCGATCCAATCCATGCAAACAACGGCGTTGGTTGCTATACACTCGGTCTTGTATGGCTTAAGGCGTTAACAGGTGCCGATCCCTACTCTGTCGGGGAAATTTACACCAAACTTCCTGTAAGTGATGAAGAAAAAGAAATTGCAAAAAAAGTAGCATCTATGCTCTGATATTTTGTAGCCATTGGAGGATTATCCGA
>CAYXPV010000243.1:0-3555 GCA_964467285.1 uncultured Oscillospiraceae bacterium | reverse complement strand
GAAGAAGAACCCGATTTTTGCCTAACGCAAAGTCGGGTTCTTCGACAGTCTGAAACGTCGTTCTTAAGAGAACGGCGTTTTTTGAATTATAAAAAAATATCTGCATATACTGTTTTCGAGGTGACTTTAATATATGTGGAAAAAACTTAAGCCCTATGTAATCTCTGTTCTTATTGCTTTTGCCGTAGGAGGCCTTGCGGCTCTCTTAACAAAAGACAGTATGAGTATGTATGAAGAAATTGTAAAGCCTGCTTTGGCTCCTCCGGGATGGCTTTTTCCTGTAGCATGGGGAATACTCTATACTCTTATGGGTATAAGTGCCGCCATGGTATATGTAAAATCCCGTGGTCGAATCTTAGGCACAGGCCTTGGCTGTTACATCATAAGCCTTGTATTTAACTTTTTCTGGACAATAATATTTTTCAATCTTAAAATGTTTTTGCTGTCCTTTGCATGGCTTATAATACTGTGGATTCTTATCCTTTGCACAATTCTGGGTTATGCCAAAACATCAAGACTTGCCGCCGCACTGCAGATACCGTATCTTCTTTGGGTAACCTTTGCCGGATATCTTAACTTTATGATTTATATTCTTAATTAATATCACAAAAAACTTGACCTTTTTGCCCATGTAATATATAATGGTATGGATATCATTTAAAGGACGTGAATATATGCAACAAAAGAAAAAAAGCAGCTTTACAAGCTCAATAGGCTTTATACTTGCTGCCGCAGGAAGTGCAGTCGGTCTCGGAAACATATGGAGATTCCCATACCTTGCCGCAAAAGGCGGAGGCGGCCTCTTCATTTTGATTTATATAATACTTTCCGTAACATTTGGTTTTACTCTCCTTACAACCGATCTTGCCATAGGCAGAAAAACAGGCAAAAGTTCCCTTTATGCCTTTGGAGAAGTAAGCAAAAAGTGGAAGTTCATAGGTCCTCTTACCTTTATCGTTCCTGCCATTATTCTTACTTACTACTGTGCAATCGGCGGATGGGTACTTAAATACATTTCCGTGTACTTTACCGGTGCAAGCGCTCAAGCAGCCAATCCCGATTACTTCAGTTCATTCATAAGCTCATACGCAGGTCCTATAGTTATGATGCTTATATACCTTGCCATTACGGCATTCATCGTATATAACGGTGTTGAAAAGGGCGTTGAAAAGTTCTCTAAAATTGTAATGCCCGGTCTTATCATTATGATTATCGGCATATGCATATTTACACTTACCCTTTCTAACGACGGAAGAAGTGCTATAGACGGTCTTAAGATTTATCTTATACCCAATTTTGAGGGACTTACGCTCAAGAAGTTTATGACCATTCTCCTTGATGCTACAGGACAGCTTTTCTACTCCTTAAGTATTGCAATGGGTATTATGGTCACATACGGTTCTTATGTAAGCAAACAGGAAAATCTTGGTCAGTCCATTACAAGAATAGAAATATTCGACACCGGTGTTGCTTTTCTTGCAGGTCTTATGGTTATCCCATCGGTGTATGTATTTAACGGCAAAGAAGGTCTTGAAGCAAATGGTCCCGGACTTATGTTTGAAGCCTTACCTCGAATATTTGACCAAATGGGATGGGTAGGAACTGTTGTAGGCGCAGTATTCTTTATAATGGTTGCCTTTGCAGCACTTACCTCGTCGGTATCTATTATGGAAACCATAGTTGCAAGCATTATGGAAAAGACAGGCAAGAGCAGAAAATGCATAAGCCTTTGGGTAACCGTTCTTGCTGCCGTGGGAGCACTTATTGTATGTCTGGGATACAACCTGTTCTATTTCAAATTTACTCTTCCAAACGGTTCTCCTGCTCAGATACTGGATATTGCCGACTATGTAAGTAACAGCATACTTATGCCTTTTATAGCCATATGCACAAGTGTACTCATCGGTTGGGTTGTAAAGCCCAAATGGGTAATTGATGAACTTGAAGCTTCAGGTCACAAATTCCACAAAAAACTTCTTTACACCATTATAATTAAATTTGTGGCACCTACTATGATGACAATACTGTTGTTGCAGGCGTTAGGCTTATTCTAAGATATAACTGTACAACGATATTATGTTAATGACAAAAGATAAAAGCTTTTACAAACAATTTTTCTCTCTGTACTGGGTGCTGGTTCTGCACAACGTTATAGCTCTGGGTGTAAATCTTGCAGACAACATTATGATAGGCTCCTACAACGAAACCTCCCTTGCGGGAGTTGCCGCAGTAAACCAAATACAGTTTGTATTTCAGCAGATTATTATGGGATGCGGCGATGCCCTTGTGGTTGTGGGCAGTCAGTACTGGGGTCAAAGACGAACCAAAGAAATATCCAAGCTATCCCTGGGTGCAATGATTATTGCTCTTGGTGCAGGTCTGTTCCTCTTTATAGCGGCAACAGTTTCTCCGGGCGGTGTTGTGGGAATATTTACCCCTTCCAAAGCCATTATAGCCGAAGGTACAAAATACATAAACATTATAAAATACACCTACATAGTATTCGGTATTACCAATATTCTTCTGTCAACACTAAGGTGTGTGGAAACCGTTAAGATAGGGTTTTGGATATCTCTTACAACATTATTTGTAAACTGTTCCATAAACTATTTGCTTATAGAAGGTAATTTCGGTTTCCCCGAACTTGGTGTAGAGGGTGCCGCCATCGGTACACTTGTTGCAAGGTGTATAGAGCTGATAATAGTAATATGCTACATTGCCTTCTGTGACAAAAAACTCAAAATCAACTTTAAAGAATACCTGTCTGCTGATAGAAACTTGTTTGGCGATTATATGAAAGTGGCACGCTCCACCGTGGTAGTAGCGGCAATGTTTGGTTGTTCCACGGCTTTGCAAACCGTTATACTGGGACATATGAACGACAACGCCATAGCTGCAAATTCAGTATCCACAAGTCTTTACCAGACTCTTAAGGTAGCGGCAATCGGTGCTTCTGCCGCAACGTCTATCATCATAGGCAAAGCGGTCGGTCAAGGTGATATGAAGAAAATTAAGGAATACACAAAAACCCTGCAGATAATATTCCTCATAATAGCCGCAGTAATGAGTACTGCACTTTTTATACTTAGAACTCCCATCTTAAGTCTTTACGACTTAAATCCCGAAACCTACCGACTTGCCAATGCATTTATACTTGTTCTTTGCATTACGGGCTTCGGTACTGCATACGAAATGCCGGTCCTTACAGGTATCGTACGTGGCGGCGGTGATGCTGCATTTATACTCAAAAACGATATCATCAGTATATGGTGCATAGTATTGCCTTTGTCTTTTCTGGCAGCATTTAAATTCGGATGGCCTGCAGAAGTTGTAGTGTTCTGCTTAAACTTCGACCAGCTCTTTAAATGCGGAGCTGCGGCAATAAAGGCTAATAACTATACTTGGATTAAAAAACTAACCCGATAATATGCGGATATATAGCAGAAAAAGCTTATTGATTTTTTATTAACGGTTTTTATTTTCCTTACGTATCCACAAATACATAAGTCCGAGGCAAACCACAACGGTAATAAGCATTGCCTGAAAAAACACCAC
>CAYXPV010000242.1:786-3565 GCA_964467285.1 uncultured Oscillospiraceae bacterium | reverse complement strand
AGGAGGAATATATTATTGTGAGTCGACAAGAAATATATTAATTTGCGAAGGTTATGACATTATAAATAATACAATTACATCACCGAATATGACTATTAATATATGTAATTGGAAATCAAATGAAAAGGTTTATGACGTAGAGTGGTTATATGAAATAAACTATATGGATGGCTGTTTTTGGTCATATGAAGAAATTACGCTTGAAGAAATAAATGAGCAGAATATATCTAAAGATGAACTTGTATGGACAAGTGATGAGTACGGTAATGTTGTTGGCTCATACTATAGAAAGGTAAAGCATACAGCGGAAGAGGTAAAATTAAAAATTGATAAATATTTACCAACTAAAACTCTTGTAGAAAGTCCATATGAAAACACTCCTGAAAATCGTGATAAATATCTTCCAACAGATGAAGCAACGATTCGAGCTATGTTGGAAGCAAAGTATGGAGCTGATGATAAGGAAGACGATTCGACAAGTAACAAGCCAGATGATAATCAATCCACACAGAATCAACCAACAAATAATCAGCCGTCGGATAGCAAGAATGAACCTTCAAATGAAGATGTTATAAATAGTGAAGAAACAGGAAATATTGTTGATAAAATTGTAAGTAAGAATGATGAGACCGTATATATTGATGGAATAAATGCAACTTTTACAAATGGTGCAAATTTAGCTTCTAAGATTATTAATGCTTCTGAGCAGATTTCTAATTTTGAGGCAATTGTTAAGCAAGAAATATCTGATTGGGCAAACTGTGTATATTATGAACTAAATTTATTAGATAATAATCAGGCAGCAATCGAGCAGTTGGATGGAACCGTTACAGTGCATGTTACTGTTCCGTTTAGTATTAATGCAGAAAATCTAGTAAAGGTATTTAGAATTGAAGAAAATGGACTGATTGAATGTCCATCAAAGGTTTTTGGCAATGAAGTTGCTTTTGAAACAGATCATTTTAGTACATATGCAATTATTGAGGTTTCGGAGCAAGCAACTGAAATAGTAGATGATACAGAAAGTACGGAAAATGATATATTAACAGAATCTCCAACTGATAAGGAGCCTGAAAAGACATTTCCTTGGGGTGTAGTTATATTTGTTGTAGTACTTGTTTTAGTAGCAGGAGCGATTGGCGGAAAAGTATTATATGATAAATATGCGGTACGAAAGGATAATGAATAATATGAGAAAATATTTACTTCTGTTGGTGTTAGTTATATATTGTTTGACTGCTTGTGGTAAAAACGACAAAAAAGAGGATGCTGTAATAAATGATACAGAAAATATAATCAAGGAAAATGAAAATGGAACTGAAATATCAACTGAAACCGAGATAGAAGTTTCTACAGAATCAGTTTTAGATGCAGAAACAACTGAGAGTGAAGATGTTACAGAGGTAATAGTTCCGAGTTATACATATGCTGATTTAAGTAAAACGATGTATGCAAGTTCTGAGGTAAATGTGCGTGATTTACCGACTACGGATGGAAATAAATTAGGGGCATTGTCAAAATCACAAGAGGTTGTAGTGACTGGTCAGTGTAATGAAAGTGGATGGTATCGTATTGATTATAATGGTGTTGATGCTTATGTTAGTAATGGATATTTAGTTGAGACTAAGCCAGTAGAGGAAGTGTCAAATAACAATACAAACTCTTATAATGACTATTTTACAGAAGCAAATGGATATGAGAACGGATGGCACCCAATTGGTGATCATGCACCTTACAAAATTAAGAACGGATATCAAACCCATTGTTGTATAATTGTTTTTGGTGTGCATTATGAATTAACAGAAGAAGTACATAGTATAGTATTTAATGCAGGTTCTAATGCAGAATATGAGTGGTTAAATTATGGGAAGTGGGCTTGGAACGATGGTGATGGAACTGTAGGAATTCATGTTCCTAATTGGTTTGCTCAATATATTCCGTACGAGGAATATGAGTTATATTATGCAGATTCATATACACTATTTAATAGTTACGAGGATTATAAAGATGCAATGGAACATGCAATAGACAGTGCTAGGTATGAAGCAATTATGCAACATGGATATATACAAATTTTAAAATAATATGTAAAGTATAATATAAAGATGTAAGAATGCATTATAGTACGAAAGAAAGGTAGAATCCGAAATTCATCAAACGATGGTGTTCGGATTCTCTTATTGCCCAGTCTTAATAAATATTTACAAACAAAAATATAATTGAAATTATAAAAGGGAAATACATGGATAAAAAGAAAACAACACTTATTGTATTAATTGCAACCGCAATAGTAATCTTACTGTATGGCGGAATTACGCTAGGTAATGCGGCAAAGAAGTCAGCAAATAATAAGACGGAAAACTCAAATACATCGGAACAAGTAAATAGTAATAAGAATTCTACCGAAACAGAAACCGATGCTATAATCAATGACGCCAATACACAGAATTCAGAAAATACAACACTATCAACTGAAACAAATACGGATGTGACAGATGCGGATTCTGAAAATGTCACATCTTCCGAAAATGATACTTCTACTTCTAAAAAAGAAGAAGTAAATAATAAGCCGGAAAACAGTGAAACCAATACAGAAAAAGAAGAATCATCTAATGATAATTCACCTTCTGTACCAGATACACCATCTGCACCAGCTCCAGAAACACCAAGTACACCGCAAGGTGACACAAATCAAGATGCAAGTACAACGGAAACAGCACATGCCACAGCTGTTTATTCTGGAAATGAAATCGGTGATGGGTTAGATTCGGCTCGAGAA
>CAYXPV010000242.1:0-776 GCA_964467285.1 uncultured Oscillospiraceae bacterium | reverse complement strand
GAAGGTCTTCACCAATGGACTCCTGATGGAAAATATGAGCTCTATGTTCTTACGATTCTAAATGGTTATTCTGGCTACTGGTTTTGTAATAATGATATGGTCTATCTTGGAGACGGGACTTGGGATACTGAGGAATACTATAAACTCGATAGGTTTTCTTTTTTTCAAGATACTTTTGAAGATAAGTATTTAACGAACGAAAATAAATTGTCTTTATCAAAGGGTAGCTCACAGTACCATGAATATCCTGAGTATCAGTTCATGGCTTATTACGATTATGATACAAACGGTGATATGATTTATGGACATTATTACATTGATAGGGAAGAATATTGGGATGAGAAATTAAATTCATGGGTAAGACCAACTGATTTTTATTATAAAGATATCAATGGAAACTGGTATATTATAGATGAAAATGGAAATAGGGTATATGACTAAAAACACGTGAAGAAAATATAATTTAAATTATTATAATTTAGATTATAATAATTAATAAGAAAAAAAGGAATTTGTTTTAGATTAGTTAAAACAAATTCCTTTTATATATTATCTTCTATGCACGATATAGTTCTTTTCAATTAATAATTCTGCCGCTAATTCCACAGATTCTTCATCATAGAATTCGATGTGAAGTACACCTTCCTCAAATTCGCGGTTGTGCACGATACCGATGTTTTTGATAGAAATGCCCTTAAAAGCAAGAATACTAGCGATAATTGCGATTCCACCAGCTTCGTCTGCAAGGTCGAGGAAGAGTTCGTGTACCTGGTTGT
>CAYXPV010000241.1:0-3577 GCA_964467285.1 uncultured Oscillospiraceae bacterium | reverse complement strand
GTAGAGAGGCCATATGTATTCAGCATCTATGAACTTTTCAATGGATTCCAAAGAAGGACAGCCGTGATAACCTGTTTCGCTTACAAAGTGACACTTTGGTGCTCCGTAGAAAGGACTCTTGTAGTAATCTCTTGCGCCCCAGAGGTGGTCTTCGGGCATCAGGCTTAAATTATTGGTTTTATATACTTCTTCGGATATAAAGGGGGAGCTTGCAAGGTACGGTCTGCCTACGTCATTTTCGCAAACGGCACGTCTTAAAACTTCTCTTGTAATGATGTTGTCATTGGGGTTGTTGCCTTCGTACCATATGGAACCGTCACACTCGTTATCCCCTGACCAAAGGATGATACAAGGGTGCTGACGGCGTTCCTTTATAACAACCTCTGCTTCTTTCTTCATAAGCTTTTTAAACCATTCGTCCTGAGGATATGCGTGGCACGCCATGGAGAAATCCTGCCAAATCATTACACCCATTTTGTCGCAGTAATCGTAGAACTCCTTGCTTTCGTACACGTTACCGCCCCAGCATCGAAGAATGTTGCAACCAATATCCCCTACAAGCTCCATTGCCTTGTCAAGCCTTTTGTAATCCTGACTGTGGAAAGCATCAAGGGGTACCCAGTTGGAACCCTTGCACATAATGGGAGTATCGTTTATGAAAAATTCAAAATTACCGTTAACACCATCGGTGGTGTCTGTTCTTTCCAAACGGACACTTCTTATGCCAAGTTTTACGGTTTCCTCTGCCACAACCTTGCCGGACTTGGAGAAAGTAACGGTTACATCGTAGAGATTAGCATCACCATAGCCGTAGGGCCACCAAAGCTTTGGATTTTCAATTTCAAAGGAGCGTTTAAATGCCTTGAAGCCGTTAAAACGCTCCGAGGCATTAAAGGTAAATTCCGAGTCACCGCATTTTCCTTTTACGTCCATTACAATGCCGTCATAGTTATCGGTATCAAGCTCATAGGCAACGTTTATTCTTGCACTCTTTTCCGAAATGTAATTTGCAAATACATAAAGCTGCTTGATATCGTAATCTTCGTGTACAACCAGGTCAACATCTTTCCACAGCCCGTTTGTTACCACCCGGGGCATAATATCCCAACCGTAAGCGTGAGGGGGCTTTCGGGTAAGGATGGAATCGTAGTTATTGTTATCCCAGGTATTAAGAAGTGAATATGAGGGATATTCAAGTTTTGCTGCTTCGTACAAGGCAGATTTAATGTGAACGTAAAGTTTATTTGTTCCGACCTCATTTAAGTAATCGGTAACATCCACATCAACGGGGATAAGCATATTTTCGGAGGAAGCTATTTTTTTGCCGTTAAGCCAAAAGTCAGCATAGCAATCCACTCCGCCGAAATTTACGCTAAGCCTGTTGCCGTCGGTTTCGGGAGTGTCAAAGTCTGTTTCATACCACCAGTCATATTTTTCGTACTGTTGAAGAAGTCTTACATTTTCACCTTTGAATATTTCCTTTGGAAGGAGTCCGGCATTTATAAGGTCAAGCTCAACATTTCCGGGAACTTCGGCTTCTATGCAGGAAATGCCCTTTAAATCATCGGGAGATGCAACGCTTACTTCCTTGCGGTTGTAGTAATATAAATTCCATTTTCCGTTTAATGAGTATTTTTTCATTTTAGTTTTCTCCTGTCATATGCGGTCAATAGTATACTTTCCGCCGACTAATTTTTCATTATATTTTCCACACTTAAAATCTGCTGTGGAATTTTGGGGAATTTCAACATAAATATGCTCTTTATCCCAGGATATTTCCAGATGTCCGAATGGTGTTTTGTGCCATGCTCTGAAGAATCCCATATCCTCGGGAATGTGAGGTCTTAATATGATGTTTTTAAATCCGGGAGCATCTTCGTCGATGTTAAATCCGGCAAGTGCCTTATAGTACCAGGCAACAATCTCCGAAAGAAAGTGATGATTGCCGGAATTACCTCCAAACCAATCCTCACCAAGGGTACCCGATGATTTGTCCGCAAGATAACCCCAACCCGGGAAATCCCTTTTGGAGGCTATTTTGTATGCTATATCAAATTTGCCGTTTAAAGTTAAGGTATCAAGCAAAAATTTTGAAGTAAACAATCCTCCGCATATATGATAATCGGCATTTTTTACAGCCTGTTCAAGCTTTGCCAGAGTTTCCTCTCTGTCGGAAGTAAACCCAAAGATAAGCATTGCCGCATAAAAAAGCTGATTATCTATGTCATAATCCGAGTATTTATTTATAAAAGCTGTTTTAATCTTTGAATAAAGCTTTTCGGCAAATTCTCTTCCGTCTGTTTTGCCAAGCTTTTTGGAAATCTTTAAAAACACATCCGTTGCATATCCGCAAAGCATTGTAATTATGGCTTCATTGGGTATAGTGTCGCCTCTGTGCCACAAAGCAAGCCAATCTCCTATTCCCACAGAACAAAGTCCATCCTCTGAAAGAAAGCTCATATACTCAAGATATTTAAGCATTGCTTCATAGTTATCTTCAAGATATTTTTTGTTTCCGGTATATCGGTACATTTGCCACGGAAGTAAAATAATTGCTATATCAAAGCTTGGACCGTTATCCATAAAACTGTAGCCCCACCCGTTTGAAGGGACAATGCAAGGTACTTTCCCGCTTGCAAGCTGGCTCTCACGAAAATCCTTCATCCACTTATCGTATGCATCCGCCACATCAAAATCAAAAAGCATCTGCTCCGCTGAAACCCAAGCATCGCCTGTCCACCCTATTTTTTCACGATGGGGACAGTCGGTAGGGATATGATGATAGTTGGTAAGGCTTGAATGTTTAACTGCAGAATGTATTTTTTTAATAAGTTCGCTGTCGCATTCGATGCCGCCGTTTTCCTCAATACAGGTATGGAAACATCTGCCCGTAAGTTCAAGTTCATCATATTCTCCCTGAACCATAACATAGCGGAATCCGTTATATCCAAATTCACTATGCCACACTTCCACACCTTCGCCGGAAAATATATATTCATCGGTTTGACCGGGAATATCCTCTTTTAGTCCGGCATTTATGTAGTGCAAATCCGGCCACTTATTTTCAAGCAAACGCTCAAAGTAGGTAACAGTAATTTTTGCTCCCGGTTTTGCTCTGCCCTTTATCTCCACGTTACCCGATATATTTACACCAAAATCGTAAACAGTTGCCCTTGAAGCTGTTTCTATGATACATGGAGTATACAGCCCGGAAACTCTTATGGGCGCAATAGTCTGCTTCTGCAAAATTCCTCCGGGAGGAATAACAACCTCCGCCTTGCCAAGATATCTTACGGGATACATTGCATCGTACTTTTCACCAAAGCGCAAAGAATTGAAAACGGTCTTGCTTTTGGCACAATCCCATGTTCTGTCGGTTTTTGCAATAAGCTTTTCGTCAAGATATATTTCTGCAATAAGCCTTGGAAAATCCTTCCACGGTGCATGGTCAAAATCCCACGCGGTTTTCTGCTGTTCGTTATAAAAGTAGTTACCGAGAGTTACTTCAATTACGTTTTCACCGCAAGTTACATAATCATCAAGAGAGTATTCGTTGTAGTACACGGTTTTGTCATAG
>CAYXPV010000240.1:0-3586 GCA_964467285.1 uncultured Oscillospiraceae bacterium | reverse complement strand
ATATTCCTTTGAACTTACTCCCCGTGATATTGAAGAAATCCGGGAAATAAAACCGGACATATTTTTACTTGTTGGCGGAACCGACGGCGGTAATGCAGAGTGTATTCTTCATAACGCCCATATGCTTTCGGAAATGAAGCCGGATTTCCCGATTGTGCTGGCAGGAAACCGTTCCTGTGCAAGTGAATGTGAAGAGATATTAAAAGACTGTGAGGTATATACCTGTCCCAATGTGATGCCGGGATTCGGCAAATTGCAGATAGAACCCACACAGAAAAAAATAAGAGAAATCTTTTTAAACCGCATTATACAGGCAAAGGGACTGAGCAAAGTAACAAATCTTCTGTCCGACATAATGATGCCTACACCTTCCGCGGTTCTTCAGGCGATGAAGCTTCTGGCAGACGGCTGTGAGGACGAACCCGGAATAGGCGAACTTGTTGCCGTAGATGTGGGCGGTGCCACAACAGATGTATACTCCATAGCCGACGGAATGCCCGAACATATGAATACGGTATATAAGGGCCTCCCCGAACCCTATGCCAAGCGTACGGTGGAAGGCGATATCGGTATGCGCTACAGCCTGAAGGGTATTATAGATGCTCAGGGAATGAAGCGTATATGCGAGCTTTCCGGACTTTCCGAAGAAAAGGCAGCTAAACTGGCGGAGCTTTTGCAGTCTGACACCGAGCAGCTTCCGGGTGATGATAAGGAACTTGAATCTTTCGATTTTGCCCTTGCCTCCTGCGCAGTTGATGAGGCAGTGGGACGCCATGCGGGAACTGTTTCGGAAACATATACCATGATGGGGCAGACCTTTGTTCAGGAAGGGAAAAACCTTACAAAGGTAAAACAAATTGTTGTTACGGGCGGAAGCCTTATTCATACAGAGCGAACGGCGGAAATTGCCGCTCACGCTCTTTACACACAGACGAACCCGGCATCGCTCAGACCGCAAAATGCCGGTGTGTGGGTAGACAGAACATATATTTTGGCTGCCATGGGGCTATTGTCTTCATATTACCCCAAAACAGCTTTACGAATTATGAAAAAGGAGCTTGAATACCATGGAAATTCAAAATAAACGTATTTCCGACGGGGATTTTAACCGCATCAGACAGGAAGTTCTGGTACAGTGGCCCACAGGAAAAGAAGTTAATATTGAGGAGGCTGTTGCCTATCACAAGGCTATGCCCGAATCAAGAAATTTTTCCAAAAAGCTTTTGGAAGCAAAACGAAATAAACGTACATTGGTTCAACCCCGTGCAGGTGTTCCTGTTGTAGAAGAGCATATAAAGCTTATGCAGTATCTTGAGGAATTTGGCGAAGCCGACCTGCTTCCCTCAACCATAGACAGTTACACAAGACAGAATCGCTACGAAGAGGCACAAAACGGTATAGAAGAATCTCTCCGTCTGGACAGAGCAATGCTCAACGGTTTTCCTGCCGT
Source organism: uncultured Oscillospiraceae bacterium (assembly GCA_964467285.1). GTDB lineage: Bacteria > Bacillota > Clostridia > UMGS1810 > UMGS1810 > RGIG8748. The sequence goes on along the minus strand of CAYXPV010000240.1, from coordinate 2,136 downwards.
AAATCATGGTGTGGCAAAGTGCAGACAGGTTATTGAAAGTGTCAATGTCCCCATGCAGGTGCGTCACGGTACGCCCGACGCAAGACTTTTGACCGAAATTACCTATGCCGGTGGCTTTACAAGCTACGAAGGTGGAGGTATTTCATACAATCTGCCTTATTGCAAAAACATTCCCATGGAGAGGACAATTTGTGACTGGCAGTATGTTGACCGTCTTACAGGTATTTACGAAGAAATGGGCGTGTCCATTAACCGCGAACCTTACGGTCCCCTTACCGGCACTCTTGTTCCGCCGTGTATTTCTCATGCTGCTGCAGTTATCGAGGCACTTCTTGCAGCTGAACAAGGTGTTAAAAATATAACCGTTGGCTACGGTCAGTGCGGAAACCTCGTGCAGGATATTGCCGCTATACATACTTTGCAGGAATTAACCGATGAATATCTTAAACATTACGGATACAACGATGTTGAGGTTACCACCGTTCTTCATCAGTGGATGGGTGGTTTCCCTGCAGATGAAGCAAAAGCCTTCGGTGTTATTTCCTCGGGCAGTCTTACTGCGGCATTGGCAAAAGCCACAAAGGTAATTGTAAAAACGCCTCACGAGGCAGTCGGTATTCCGACGATGGAAGCAAATGCTCAGGGACTTCGTTGTACCAAGCAGGTAGTTAATATGCTTGCTGACCAGACCTTCCACGCAGATACATTAGAGGCAGAAAAAGAAATAATCCGTCTGGAAACCCGTGCCATTGTTGATAAATGCTTTGAACTGGGCAAAGGCGATATAGCAGTTGGCGTATGCCGCGGAGTAGAGGCAGGAGTATTGGATGTTCCTTTCGCTCCCTGTCGTGTAAATGCCGGCAAAATGCTCCCCTGTCGTGACAATGACGGTGCAGTCCGGATTTTAAGTATGGGTAATCTTCCTTTCAGCAAGGAACTTGTGGATTTCCATAAAGAAAAAATTGACAAGCGTGCAACGGCAGAAAATCGCAAGGCGTCGTTCCAGATGGTAATTGATGATGTGTATGCTATCGGAAAAGGCCGTCTTGTAGGCCGTCCCAAATATTGATTGCAGGAGGTTTTCACTATGAAAATTACAGATGTTATATGTTCTCCCGGCAGAACAGGATTTTATTTTGATGATCAGCGTGCCATAAAGCAGGGCGCAGGTCATGACGGTGTGTTTTATACAGGTGCACCCGTAACCGAAGGCTTCAGTGCCGTTCGTCAGGCAGGTGAGTCTATTTCCGTTATGATAGTATTGGAGGATGGTCAGGTTGCTTACGGTGACTGTGCCGCCGTTCAGTATTCCGGTGCAGGCGGTCGCGATCCTTTGTTTCTTGCACAGGATTTCATACCTGTTATAGATGAATATATCAAACCCCGACTCGTGGGCAAAGAAGCCGACAACTTCCGCCTGTTGTGTTCAATGATGGAAGCTGTTACCGTAGACGGAAAGCGTCTGCATACGGCAATCCGCTACGGTGTATCACAGGCAATACTGGATGCTGTTGCCAGAGCAACCGGAAGAATGATGTGTGAGGTTGTAGCCGATGAATACGGTTGCAACGTGTCGGAAACACCCATTCCGATTTTTACTCAGTCGGGTGATGACCGCTATGATAATTCGGACAAAATGATTATAAAAGGTGCACAGGTGCTTCCTCATGCGCTTATCAACAATGTTGATACCAAGCTGGGCAGAAACGGCGAAAAGCTTAAGGAATATGTGGCTTGGCTGCGTGACCGTATTCTGAGTTTCCGTTCGGACGAAAGCTATTGCCCGGTGATGCATATAGATGTGTACGGAACAATAGGTGCCGCATTCGGAAATAACAACTACAAGGCAATGGCGGACTACATAGAGGAAATCGGCGAAATTGCAAAACCCTTCAAAATACGTATTGAAGGCCCCATGGATTGCGATTGTGACCGCGAAACCCAGCTTACGGCACTTGCGGCTCTCACAAAGGAGCTTGACGACAGAGGCTGTGATGTGGAACTTGTGGCAGACGAATGGTGCAATACTCTCGAGGATATCAAGCTTTTTGCAGACCACAAGGCAGGTCATATGGTGCAGATAAAAACTCCCGACCTTGGCGGTATAAACAATACCATTGAAGCAGTACTTTACTG
>CAYXPV010000239.1:0-3608 GCA_964467285.1 uncultured Oscillospiraceae bacterium | reverse complement strand
ACTGCGGACGTGCGGGTTCAAGTCCCGCCTCGCCCACCAAAGAGACAGTCGAAAGGCTGTCTCTTTTTTTGTTAGTCTATCCTTGCCAAAACACCTAAAACCCCTGGTTTTCCAACGACTTTTGGAAACCAGGGGCTTTTTTGTTACCCTATCGAATGACCCTTTTCTTTTCAACTATTCACACCCATTTTCGTCGACCTCGCCGCCCATCCGCCGCCCGCCGACGGAATAATGATAATTTGCTGGCATAGATATAGTTACCCAAACTTGATATTCGCATATATCTTCTGTATAATTTAATTAGAAAGCATAACTTGTAGACTAAGGAGTAACTAACATGCAAAGAGAAGCAAATCCAATTAAGCAAATCTCAATTCACGGTCTAAGAGGGTTTGGAAAGAAACAGTCGATCGAATTTGCACTTCCCAACCAAAAAGAAGGAAGTGGAATTACTATTTTTGTTGGTGGTAACAATACGGGAAAAACCACTATTCTTGAAGCACTCCGTGTGTTTAATTCACCCAAAGATAATCCCCCGTCTTTTTCTGAGAAGAAGCGTAATATTAAGTGCGATGAAGGTGCAGTTCATCTTGTCTTACAAACAGCTGCTAACGAAACCTATGAAATACACACAATAGAAGGCGGCGGAAGCACCACAACTTATACGAAAGCTGGTACAACCAGTGAAGACTGGTGGGAACCTCCTGAATTATTCGTTCTACAATCTCGTAGGTTTGTGGACTATGAATTTCATCATAGTTATTCAGAGCGAAGCGACTATTTACGCAATCAACAGTTGAATATACATAATAGAATGGCTACAATTTTTGATTTCAATTCTCGCCTGTTTAAGATGCAAAGAAATAAAGCAACCTTTGATGTCCTGTTAAAAAGAGTTCTCGGATATGATTTGAAATGGACCATTGAACAAAACGAGAATGGCACGTATTATTTAAAACTTATTGTGAATGGTTGCGTGCATAGCAGCGAGGGCCTTGGTGATGGAATTTGGAGTGTATTCACCATATGTGATGCTTTATATGATTCCAAGCCGAATAGCCTTATTGCAATTGATGAACCGGAATTGTCCTTGCATCCTGCATACCAAAAGCGGATCATGGAATTGATTAAGGAATATGCGAAGGATAGGCAAATCATCTTAAACACCCATTCGCCTTATTTTGTCGATGTGCGTTCAATTGTCAATGGAGCCTATCTTTATCGAACGGTTAAAAACGAAGATGGCGACATTGAGGTATATGCCCTTTCTGATACCTCTCGCAATAGTCTTGAGGGCTTTCTAAAAAATATAAATCAGCCTCATACGTTTGGAACAGAAGCAAGAGAAATCTTCTTTTTGGAAGATAGAATTATTATTACCGAGGGGCAAGAGGATGTAATCATGTATGGCAAAGCATCCGAAGCAATACAAATCCCGTTTGAAGGTTCCTTTTTTGGTTGGGGGTCCGGCGGAGCAGGCAATATAGCGACGATCGTTTCCCTTCTGGATGAGCTGGGGTATAAGAAAGTTGTGGCAATTTTTGATGGAGATATGTCTGCAAGGAAAGCTCAGCTAGAAAAGGAATATCCATTTTATAACTTCCAAATTATTTCTACTCCAGATGTTCGAGATAAAGATTGCATAAACAAGCCTGCTAAAGAAGGTATGATGAAGAAAAATGGGATGCTAAAAGAGGAATATATTGAGGAAATGACTACGCTGATTCAAGCGGTAAACGGCTACTTTGCGGAATAGTTCATGTTGTAATGTATCCCAAGTTGAGACGTATTACAATAACTGACATAAGTATATACGATTGGAGGAGATGTAACTATGCTCGATTTAATACAAGAAATAAGAAACTGTATTGCCTCTAACAATCTTCGTTGTGCACTAGGAATGGCGCTAACATTGCCTGACATGTGTAGTTTAGTGGAGTTCCCGGAATTGAAGAATGAGACGGGAAAAAGATATACTTTGTGGTGCGAAAAATATCTATTCAATCAAGGGTATTTACCGTCGCTTGTTGTTGATCATAGCAAACCATGTGAAGAATGGGAAAAGATTCGTATAATTGAACCGGATATGTGCTATAAACTGCGGTGCGCCTTTTTGCATTCAGGGAACTTGGAACTCAACCAAAGGAATGGTGATGATTTTCCAGTATTTCAATTGCATATTTCGTCTCAAGAAGAAAATGGAGTTTATACGGATAGAAGGCAAAAAGATGAAGACCTATGCCTTGATCAAGTGTCTTTAGATGTGCGAAGATTGACACGAGTGCTTTGCAATGCTGCTAAAGAATACTATGACAAACACGATGCAAAGGAAGAATTCAATAACCATCATGTGCGAGTTATAGATGTTGAGAAGGAAGCGAGCGATTTCGTTAAAGCGAAGAGCAAATATGCTAAATTGCAGGAATCCAAGAGAAACATAAAGAGTTTTGAGGAGTTAAGTGATCGCGCAAAAGAAACATACCGTCGTTACCAAAATGGAGAAGGGAAAGCTATATGTAATGAATTGGAAACGGATAAGGAACTGCTGTTTGCTATCGAGGAACTGATTGAAGCAGACTTACTAACAATACCGTCAAATAAGAAAATGTTTAGACAAAAATCAGAATGTCGTAACCACAAGAACAAAAAAGTTCGTTATCCACGAAATAAAAACAAGCGAGGATAATTGGATAAATTAATGTATATGAAGATAGCTTTACATGAACTTTGCAACTTTTTAATTATATATCATACCTATAGCCTGATGGTGTAATGCCATCAGGCTAATTTTATTTTGGAGGTTATGATATGAAACAGAAAGAAATCACAGTGTTGATGGTAGCGCCGGGCGAGCATCCAAAAGTAACGACATTGAAGAACAATTTGGATTCTCTGCAAGAGGCGGTGAGCATTGGTGCGGAGTACAAAGGTCTAATTGAAATCATAGGCCTGGAAGAAGGTGTCTGTATTCTATGCAATGAAGAAGGAAAGCTGATTGGCTTAGAGGGAAATCGCCGGTTGGGAAGGGATATCCTAACCGGTGTTTTCTATGTGGTCGGAGAAGATGGTAGGGGCAATCTTGCATCGCTGCCAAAGCCGATGATAGAAAAATATCAGCGGATATTTTGGACACCGGAGCAGTTTTCTCAGCAGGAGATAGAGTCCAGCATCTATGCGTTTTTTCATACCAGTTGGTAAAAGAATTGAGCACCATAGGTTACCATTCCGTAACACTATGGTGCTATTTTTGTTTGCGAGGGAGGGCTCGCTACCAAGATGGACAAACATAAGGACTTTGGGATTAGACTTGAGAATTGGGGTTTGGTAGAATTATCCAAAGAGGTGATGCGGATGGCTGAAAAGGATTCTGAACTGCTGAATGCGGTATATAAAGAAATCAGCGAGAAGCTTGGTATGGATACTGCTATGGAAATCTATCAGATGTTCAAGGGCCAGCAGATCAATTTTCCTGTACGATTCTTTAACCCAACAAGGATCCAGCAGATCATCGTCAAAGAATATGATGGAACAAACGTCCGTACATTAGCAATTAAGTATAACTATTCAGAGAAAACCATTCGGAGAATTATAAAAGATAGTTTGGAGGA
>CAYXPV010000238.1:0-3623 GCA_964467285.1 uncultured Oscillospiraceae bacterium | reverse complement strand
TTAATGCAAAAAGCCGCTTGAAATCTGGCTTTTCAGACTTTTACAAACGGCTAAATGATGTTATATAATAAGGAGATTGTTAATGCTTACTTCTTTGTTCAGTAATCCCCGGGAATTTCTTATGGGATTGCTCCTAAGTATACCCGGACTTATAATAGCCCTTTCAATGCACGAGTTTGCCCACGGCTTTGCAGCCTACAAAATGGGCGACAATACTGCAAAATACAGCGGAAGGCTTACCCTTAACCCCTTGCATCATCTGGACCCTATAGGAACTCTTTGCCTGTTCCTTTGCGGTTTTGGTTGGGCAAAGCCTGTACCCATAAATCCCTATAACTTCAAAAAAAGAAGCCTTGGTGTAATTGTGGTAAGTCTTGCAGGGCCTTTAATGAACTTCTTTATAGCCCTTATTTCCGGATTTGGTCTTGCAGTATTTATTAAATATGTTACACCCGGCGAATTTACACAGTTTGTGTACAACATTTTGCTCCACTGCATGTATTTAAACATAGGTCTTATGTGCTTTAACCTCATACCCATACCGCCACTTGACGGTTCAAAGGTGCTTTTGGAATTTATACCCTACAGATTCCGCCAGGGATACTATAGGTTGGAAAGATACTCTTCCCTTATAATGATGGTGCTTCTTGTGAGTGATATATTAAACCCCATTCTCGGCACTATGCGTGATTTGGTTGAAGAATTTATTTTCATGATTGTAGGATTGATATTTTAATGGACGAACTTATTTTTAAAACCGAAAGCTTTGAGGGACCCCTTGAACTTTTGGAAAATCTTATAAAAAAGAATAAGCTGGATATATGCAAGGTTTCTCTTATTGCCATAACCGACCAGTACATAGAGTACATAAACAATATGGAAGAGATGAACCTTGAAGTTTCTGCAGACTTCCTTATAGTGGCATCGAACCTTTTGTACATTAAGTCCAAGGCACTTCTGCCAAAGCACGATGAAGAAGAGGACGACAGCGAGGAAATCGCCCAGAGCCTTACGGAAGCCCTTAAGGAAAGAGCCCGTATGAAGATTATATCCGAAAGATTCCGAACAATGCAGTTTGACGGTACCTTCCGTTTCTTTAAGGAAGAAGAAAAGATAGAAAAGCGCAAGGTGGAACAAAAGTTTGAAAACTTAGATATAAACAAGCTCTACGATGCCTTTATGACCGTACTGGAGAAAACCCAGCGAAGAGCTCCCCCACCCAAGTCCAACTTTACGGGAATTGTAGGCAGAGAGCCTGTATCGGTTAAAGAAAAGGCAGGTAACCTCATACACAAGCTTCGTTCTGCAAAAAAAATGCGTTTTGAAGCAATATTCGAAGATGCACGCCACAAAAATGAGGTTGTGGCAATATTCCTTGCTATACTGGAGCTTATGAAGCTCAATCAGATTCTTGCTTACGAGGAAGAAGAAAAGATTATAATTCGTTTAGGCGACAACGCAAGTGAAAATACAGAGGAGATATTGTCTAATATCAGCGGTGATTTAAATGAATAGAAAACCAAAAGCAATACTTGAAGGAATACTCTTTGCCATGGGCGAAGCGGTTCCTGTAAAAAGAATAGCCGAAGTTATGGAATTGGATGAAAAAGAAGTGGAAATACTCTTAGAAGAACTTTCCGCCGACTACGCATCATCTGCCGAAAGGGGCATACACCTGATACGCCTTGAGGACAGTTATCAGCTTTGCACCAAAAGAGAATACTACGACTATATACATCAGCTCAAAGAAAAAGCAAGAAGGTCCGCCCTTACCAATGCAGGTCTTGAGGTACTTTCCGTCGTGGCGTACAACCAACCTGTTACACGAAGCTCCATTGAGTTTATCCGTGGTGTAAACAGCGACGGTCCCTTAAACAATCTGGTGACTGCAGGCCTTGTAAGAGAAATGGGCAGACTCGATGCTCCCGGAAGGCCTATACTTTTCGGAACTACAGATGAGTTTCTCCGTTCCTTTAATCTGTCGTCCCTTACGGAACTCCCCGACATAGACAAGGAATACTCCTTTGAAGGGCTCAACGCAGAACTTAGCGGTGCTCCCATACTCATTGGGGAGGACGAACTCAACAAGGATCAGATTAAGATTGACTTTGAAATAGAAGATCCGGACATAGATCAGGACGTAGAACCACAGCAACAGACACAAATGCTCCTGGACGAAGAATAAAATCAGAGGTTCTAATATGACTGTACTCTACATTATTCTTGCCACCTTGGCGGTGGCTTTGATTTGGCTATTGGTCAGCAAAATCAAAGTGTATTATGCATACGAAAAATACCCGGAAGAAAAATTCCAAAGCACACTAAAGCTTCATCTCGGATTTATAAACCTCACATGGCTTATTAAGGAAAAAAGTCTTGAGGAAAAGCTTAAATTCTGGCTGAAAGTTTTGAAAATTTTAAAGAAAGTATACCCCGAGAACAGAATCTTTGTACAGAAAAGCCTTATGGTTGACGACATTGATTTCCACATCAAATTCGGTCTGTCCGACCCGGACAAAACCGCACCTGCATCGGCGGCTATATGGGCGTTTTTGCACAGCGTTCTCTCCCTGGCAAGCTCCCTTGCAACATTAAGGCATCATTTCTTTGAAGTAGTACCTGTGTATACCGAACCCGGACTCATATGCAAGGGCCATTTTAAAATATCCATACGGCTAATAAATGCACTTTCCATACTGTGGAAAATGTATTTAATATATAGAAAATCAAAAGAAAGTAAATAATATTAAAAAGGCGGCGATATTATGGAAAAACATCCTCTCGAAGGTTTGACAATCGAATCAATGGAGCAGATTAAGAAGCTCATCGATGTCAACACAATTGTGGGTAATCCCGTAACAACTCCCGATGGCACTACCATCATTCCGGTATCCAGGGTTACCTTTGGCTTCGGCTCCGGCGGAAGCGAATTCAGTCAAAGACCTCACGCCAGAGAAAGCGGTAATCTCTTTGGCGGTGCTACAGGCGGAAGCGTATCTCTCAATCCCGTGGCATTTTTGGTTGTTAACTCCGACCATGTAAGACTTCTCCCCATAAACGGCTCTTCAACTACAGCAGATAAGATTATTGACCTTATCCCCGAGCTTATTACAAAGGTGACAAAGCTTACAAATGAAATGATGGATAAGAGAGCAGCCAGAAAGGCTAAGGCGGCTAAGGAAGCAGAAGTTGAGATTGATGCATCCAAGGACATCGAATTATAATCAAACAGCAAAAATTTTTATCTTAAAAAGACAAAGAAGAAGCTCCGTTCAACCGAAACGGAGCTTCTTGTTTTATGTGTATTATTTGTAATCCTTGGGGTTAGTCTTTGTGGGGTTCTCCTTGAGATACTTTGTAACAGCTTCTCTGTTTTCACGGAACTGCTTCATAGCTTCGGGGTGAGATGCCACATAAGCGTCAACCTGTCTCTGAACATCCTTGAGATATGCATCGATACCGGCAAGCTTAAGAGCTTCCCTTTCTTCCTTGATAGCTTTGTCTACGTTGTCAACTGCACCGTAGAGTCTTGCCATAGAGTTCTGCTTATATACATCGTCAAGACGTACCTTCATCGACTGGAATTCACCTGCCTCTGTAAAGATGGGGCAGTTAACGAGAGG
>CAYXPV010000237.1:0-3627 GCA_964467285.1 uncultured Oscillospiraceae bacterium | reverse complement strand
ATAGGAAAATAAGATGCAGAATAAGTGAACCGAACCCAAGCGAAGCGCAGGGTGAAAACCCGAAGGTGAAGCGTTTGCCTTGGTGTCTTAAGCCGCCAAAGCCAAGCAAAATTAAACTTTTTCTTTGTTGTCAGGCTTGCAATACCTCGTATTACTGCGCCCTTCCGCCTCGAAAAAGAAATAATTTTGCATTTGCTTTGGTTGCCTCAATTTTGGTGTAGAATTTTTGGAACAATACAAGGCAAAAACGCAGCTAATGCTTTGTGCATTAGCGAGTATTTTAACGAAGTAGTGCTTCAAAAATTCACACTCAAAACGGCTTCGGATACCAAGGCAAATGCTTGTATACATCGAGAGGTGAGGTTCGCTTAGAGCTTATAGGCTCTAAATAGAAGAAATCCGCAAATAAATTTGCGGATTTCAACATAATTTGAATATTTTAATATAATTTATAACAAAGCCTATAAGCGGTCTGCGCTTATTTTACATTTCCCAATTATTTATAATCTTTGGGATTTGTCTTATTGGGGTTAGCTTTGTTGTAAGCCTGAAGTTCCTTACGGGACTTATAGAAGTTTTCCATAGCTTCGGGATGAGTTTCAATAAACTTATCTACCTGGTTCTGTACATGCTTAACGAACTTGTCGATATCAGCTGCCTTAAGAGCTTCTTTTTCCTTCTTAAGAGCTTCATCAACGTTTGCAACAGCACCGTACATTCTGGGCTTGGAGTATTCAGAGAATACGTCATCAAGTTTAACCTTCATGGATGCATAGTCACCGTCGGAAGTAATAGGACAGTTAACGAGGGGATCGTCAAGAGTCTTAGCTGCAAGCTCTTCTACAAGTGCATCAGCATAAGGATAGTCATACTTTGTGGTAAACTTATGAGCATCGTTGTAGATACCGTGGCTGGGAGCAGAATACTTGGAACCTAAAACAGCTGCAAAGCCGTTTTCGTCATTTGTATAGTGCTCGCCTTCAATACCGTTGCAGAGGAGTCTGTAAAGCTGCTGATCCTCATACATAGCGTTGAGTACTCTTAAAGCATTAGCCTTGTTCTTGGAAGTTCTGCTGATACCTACAGCACAGTTCATAAAGTTATAAGCTCTCTGCTGCTTGGAGTACATAGAGTAGAAACGAACGTCCCACTTATCTGCACCGGGGATTTCGGGAATCTGTCTCCAAATGCTGTTTGCAGATGCAGGGCTGGAAGTCCATGCGAGTAAGCTCTTACCGTTCTTGAATGCTTCTTCTGCGGAAGTAGTGTTGGAGAGAACGGACTTGGAGAATACGCCGCTGTCATACCATTTCTTAATTGTTTTGGAGTATTCCTTGGTTTCTTCTCTGTCTACCATAAGGAAGATTTTGAAGTCGTCCTTATTGGTATCAAAGTAGTAGTGAGAACCGAAGGAAAGTGATCCGGGGCAAGCCCATCCCCAGTCAGAAGCCCACATATTGAAGATCATCCAGGGGTTGTTACCGTCTGCATTGAAGGGAACGATGTTGTGGCTCTTGTCCTTGGCACCTGCCATAACAAATGCATCAATATCTTCAATGGTATTGAGAGATTCAATACCGTACTTATCCATATAGTCACCACGTGCAACTAATGTTCTGTCTGGAGAGTACTTTCTGAAACCGGGGATACAGTAGTACTTACCATCCCACTTACCTGTATCTAAGAATTCCTGACCGTTTTCCCAAATGTAGGGAGCGTATTTCTTGAAATCTGCCTCAGTAATTTCCTGGAAAGCGCCCTTTTCTACATTCTGCCAGTAACCCATATGGTCGGGGCAAAGAATGAGGTCAAAAGTTTCGCCTGCAGAGAACTGAAGGTCATACTGCTGACTGTCTATGTACTTAAACTCAATGTAAAGACCGTCTGTCTTTTCCTTGAGTCTTTCGTTAATCATTCCAAAGACCTTCTGATTGTCGGGTTCCTCTGTACCAAGTACATACCAAACTACCTTGTCGCTGCCGGCTACTTCTTCTTTTTCGCCGCAACCTACAAAAAGGCTTGCTGCAAGCACGAGTACGAGGATGAGTGATAAAATTCTTATCTTCTTCATAACTTACGGATTTGAATAAATCAAACCCTCCTCCTTTCCGCTTTCGCGTGTATAAATTTTTGCTTTGATAATTATAACATATTTTTCAAAGAAAATGTTTTGTTTTTTTAAGATGTTACTCAGCTTTTTTAATATCTTTTAAAAAAGTTGTTTTTCAAAACAAGACCATTTGCACAAAACAATTATTCAATCATCATATACCGAATCCCTGTCTGTTTCTGTAATCCTTCCGTCTTGGGCATCTATTTCAAATTCGTATTTAACTTCATTGTAAATAACGGTTACATCGTATTGCAGTTTTCCGTCATCAAAGTCCTCCTTTGCACGGACATTATCCCGGGTGGCACCGGGAACCTGCTCCAGGGCTATGCCAATAGCCTGTTCCATGGTTATACCCAAATTCTCGAATTCTGTGGGTGCTGTGTTATCCTGCGAATCCTGTTTTTTACTGCCGGATTCCGGCTCCGACGAAAACTTAATAATCTCCCCTGTTTCGGCATTTATTTCATAATCAAATTCACTACCGTTGGCATAGAACTCAATTTCATATACACTCATACCGTCGTCACGGTCAAGCTCTGCCTTGGAAAAAGTTACATCTTCTTTTGAAACACCGCTGTGGGAAATAGCTTTAGCTATGGCATCATCTTTGGATATGACATTTTGAGATGAACATCCGGCAAAGACAAACAGCCCGAACACAAGCACCAATACAACAAAAAACTTTTTCATTAAAATCTCTCCTTTCAATTATACGAACAGTATATGTAATATTTTTATTTTTAAAACGATTAGTCTTAACTAACTTCATTTTTATAATATCATATAAGGAGACATATGTAAATACTTTTTTTGTTATGTTCTTTATAACGAAGATTCTTCACTTTGCTTATTCTGCATCTTATTTTCCTATCCCTAAAAAGTTAAGGAGTCGTAAATCAATTCTTACGAATTAATTTACGCCTCCTTTTAAATTTACTTATTAATTTTTGTCTGCTACTTCGCCGAGAGCATCTTTTCTGGAAAGGTTGTTTCTGCCCATCTTGTCGATTTCAACGAGCTTAACGATGATTTCATCACCTTCGTGAACAACATCTTCTACCTTTTCAACTCTCTTTGTGTCGAGCTTGGAGATGTGTACAAGACCTTCACGGTTAGGCATAAATTCAACAAATGCGCCGAAGTCCATAATCTTGGTAACCCTACCTGTGTAAATCTTGCCCACTTCGGGTTCTGCTACGATACCTTCGATGGTAGCGAGAGCCTTGTTAGCTGCATCTGTATCTTCGGAAAGGATAAATACAGAACCGTCGTCGTTGATGTCGATCTTAACGCCTGTGTCTGCAATAATCTTCTGAATAACCTTACCGCCTGTACCGATAACGTCTTTAATCTTTTCAACGGGAACCTTGGTTGTGATAATCTTGGGAGCGTACTTGGAAAGTTCAGCTCTGGGTTCGGGAATAGCCTTGAGCATTACTTCGTCAAGAATATAGTTTCTTGCAACGCGGCACTTTTCAAATGCTTCTTTGATTATGTCATAGGTAAGACCGTCT
>CAYXPV010000236.1:0-3643 GCA_964467285.1 uncultured Oscillospiraceae bacterium | reverse complement strand
TACTTTAAAATATACTTTTTAAGTGTTGCACCGTTTTTGTCTATAAGCTCGCAGGGAAGGAAAATAAAGCCCTTTAAGCCAAGAGTAAATCTCTTGTGAAGAAGAAGGGTTACCTTTCCGGGGAAGGTAACTGCAGGGGCAGCTTCTATCTTGTCGTTACCGTCGAACACAATACCCGACTCTGTGGTATTGGAAACCACAAAGCGGAAATCGGGGTTTTCCGCCAGGGCAAGGTATGCATTCCAGTCTTTATAGGGTTCTACGGTACGGGATATTACATCTATAATCTTTTTGTCTACAACGGTTTCGCCGTTACGGATTCCGCGCAGGACGTTGGTGTACACGCAGTTCTGCTCTTCAAGCTTTGCGCAAAGTCCCTTTTCAATGGGCTGAACCACAACAGCACTTGCATCAAAGTCCGATGCCTCATTGGTAAGCTGTACAATCCAGTCTACAAAACCGCGTAAAAATCCGCCTTCGCCGAACTGAATGATTTTTTCTGTTCTTTTTACTCTTTCAAACATTATATTATCTCCTTTTGATTATCAACTGTAAGCCGGAAGAAAATGCACATATTACAATGAAGATTCTTCGCTTACGCTCAGAATGACATATTTATATAAATTACACAGGTTCGCCGCAAGCGTAGCCCTGATACTCTCTGAAAAAGTCTTCGGCACACTTGTTCATAAACACACCAAGCTTGCCGTCCTCTCTGTAGCCTAAGAATATATTGAGTATACCAAAATATTTATCTATAACCTGAACCTTTATGTAGAACTTTCTGTCCTCTATCCATGCGGCAGATGCGGCGCAGGCATATCTTAAACCGTTTTCGCCCTTTAAGCCGCCTACTTCATCGGAGTAACCGTCCTCGGGGAAGGTGTCGAACACGTTTTTACACATACCGAATTTAAGTTCTTTATAGCCCTGTTCATTGGTATAGCAGAGTTTGTTTTCCGTTTCGCCAAATTCCAGTCTTAATTCGGTAATGCCCATTGGATTTTCGGAAAGCTTGTACTGCTTGCCGTTAATTTCGTCCATAAAGGGAACGTGGCTCTTGCCCTTTGCTTTCTGAAGATTAAGAGAAGCACAGTAGGAAGCCAGAGAAGACTGTGCAGAAGCGTTCTCCTCCAAGGAGTCCTCTGTAATGCTGTCGTATATAATATTGAAGTAGTTTTCTATAATAACTCTCTTTGCATAATCCTTACCCTGGTTGTCGGCGTTGTATACAAAAATCAAATCCTTATCGGGACTGCAGATTGCAAACTGGCAACCCATACCGTTAAAGAAATAGGAATTGCGCTTGGTTCTCCAGAAATAATAGCCGTAACCGAGGGCAGAAAATTCTTCGTCGCCCCATACGTTATTTGCAACGAGGCAGGAAGTTGCGGTACGTACAAATTCTTCATTAAGAAGCTGCTTGCCGTTCCACTTACCGCCGTTTAAGGTAAACTGAGCAACCTTCATTAAATCCATAGGCTTACACACAAGAGCCGAATCACTCCAGGAATGACCGCCGGGACATTTGAGCATATAGGCTTCCTTGGAAACGCCGATTTCGTCCATAAACTTTTCTCTTAAATATTCCATAAGGCTTTTGCCGGTAATACGTTCCACCATGGCACCTACCACAAAGGAACCCATAGAGTCATAGTTATATATAGTTCCGGAAGGTCTTGAAACATTGTCATTTTCAAAATAGAATTTAACTCTGTCGGGATGAACGGGCTTATCGAACCAGTATTTTTCCACCTTGGCGGTACTCATCATAAGCATATGGCGGATTGTCTGATTTCTCATATTCTCATCGGGCTGGTCCTTGATTTCCTCAGGGAAATACTTGGAAATGGGATCGTCAAGATTGACAAGGCCGTCCTGTTCAAGAAAGCCAACAGCAAGAGCAACGAAGCTCTTGGTAACAGAGTACATTCTGTGAAGGAAATCCTTGTGGAAGGGCTTCCAGTATGTTTCAAAGGCAATCTTGCCTCCCCTTGCAATAATAATATCGTGGGTGGAAAGACCGCACTCTTCGAGAACTTCTATGTATTCTTTAATTTTTTCGGAATTGATACCTACACTTTCGGGTGTTGTTCTCAGCATGGCAAAAACCTCCGTATATAATATAGTAAATCATTATAATGATACAGCAATTTTTCAAACTTGTCCTTTAATATTTTGCTGATTTGACATGAATTATAAAAATTTTGCTTGCATTTTGCCTGTTTATATGATATATTCTCCAAGAGGTGTTTTTTAAATGGAAATTCATAACGGCGAACCCCTTCCCGTGGTTCTCTACGATAAAATATTAAACCGTCGCAAAATAGCCGGCGTACACAGTCACAATCACTATGAATTGTACTTTCTGATGGACGGGAAAACAAAGTATTTTATAGGTGACGAAATATTTGAAATTGAAAGCGGAGATATAGTTTTTGTACCCAAGGGCATTTTCCACGAAACAGATAGTGAAACCTGTATGAAAAACGAAAGAATACTCATATTTTTTGACGACGACTCATTTACGGAGCAAACCGCCCATATATTGAGAGAGCTTTCAAAGCAAAGAGTAATCCATATTGCTCAGAACAAAACCGAGCGAATTGAAAGGCTCTTTGTACGCATAAAGGACGAGTTTGAAAGACAAGGCAAGTATACCGAAACCCTTACCAACATATACATACAGGAGCTTGTCACCCTTATATGCAGATATATGATTGAATACAAGCCCTCCTCTGCCAACGAGGATATACAGGCAATAAGCAAATTTATACGAAACAACTATATGAAGGATATTACTCTGAAGTCATTAAGCTATGAATTCTCCATAAGCGAAAGTCATCTTTCAAGGAGATTCAAAGAAGTGTCCGGCATAGGAATCAACGAGTACCTCACCTACGTGCGTATAATGAATGCCGAAAAGCTTTTAAGAGGCAAAAAGATGCCCATAACCGAGGTTGCCGCTGCTTGCGGATTTAACGATTCAAACTATTTTTCCACAGTTTTCAAAAGAATTAAAGGCATTACTCCCCTTAAATTCTCAAAATTAAATTATATTGAATAAATTTTATAAAAAGTCGGATAATATATTCGGCTTTTTTATTTGTAAAAATATACAAAAAGGTTTGACAAAATCATCTGTATATTGTATAGTTTAAATGATGGGGATACAAAATTACCCCACAAGAAACGGAGGAAAAATGAAATGAAGTTGATTTACGGTATCGAAGACAAGCCCAAATTCGGGCAGCTGATTGTATTTGCTTTGCAGCAGCTGCTTGCAATTATGGCGGCAACACTGGTTGTTCCTGTTATTATAGGTAACGGTATGAGTCCTGCGGCGGCACTGCTTGGTGCCGGAATGGGTACTTTGGTTTATGTACTGTTCACTAAGGCAAAGAGCCCCGTATTCCTTGGTTCGTCCTTTGCATTCCTTGGCTCTATGGCAGCAGCTTTTGCAGGTGCTGTATCAATGCAGGCAGGATATGTAGGACTTATCATCGGTGCAATCTTTGCAGGTCTTGTGTATGTAGTAATTGCCATTATTGTTAAAATAGTAGGCGTTGGCTGGATTAACAAGCTCATGCCTGCAGTAGTTATCGGACCTACAGTTGCTATCATCGGTCTTTCCCTTGCCGGC
>CAYXPV010000235.1:0-3648 GCA_964467285.1 uncultured Oscillospiraceae bacterium | reverse complement strand
GGTAATGTGCCATGCATAAAACCGCTGAAACAAGTGATTTTAAGCATGCGATGATTGAAAAATATTTCGATACGGTATACCGACTCGCGCTGTCGCAGACACAGGATTCACATCGAGCCGATGATGTACTTCAAGATGTTTTTGTCAGGTACATAAATACTGATAAAGTATTTGAAAGTGAAGAGCATATCAAAGCATGGCTTATCAGAGTCACGATTAATTGCAGCAAAAGCACATTTACAAATAGCTGGTTTAAAAAGACTGTTCCTTTATCCGAAGATCTCGTATTTGAGATGCCTGAGCAGGAAGAAGTCTATTTTGCTGTTGCCAAATTACCTCAAAAATACAGAGCAGTGATTCATTTGTTTTATTTTGAAGATTTATCTGTTAAAGAAATTGCTGATTATTTAAAAATAAAAGAATCAACTGTTAAATCACAACTTCACAGAGGTCGTGAAATGCTTAAAGAAATTCTCGAAAGGGGGGCTGAACTTGAATTTTAAAGAAATATATAAGAATGCGAATAATAACATTTCCGGTGATAAATCAAAAATTGATGCGATTTTTGAAAAGGCTGAAAAGAGGAAAAATTTTATAAGTGCTTATTCAAAACAGTTGTCAATATGTGCTGCGGCAATAATACTGATTTTTTCTGTCGGCTTTTTATCTCAGTATCGTCAAAATACCGATACGAACGTCAATAACAATATGGTTAAAACCGACAATTCAACATTTGGTGATGAGTTGGAAATTGCCAAAGGGAACAAAACAAAGGAAGATGACACGCCGGCAAAAGATACAGAAGCCGCCAAATCATCTGACAAAACCGAAAATGACGTAACACAGGAAAAAGGCGATAAAGATTATACACAAACCGGTGACGATACAAAAGGAAATGAGGAGAATGCTGCTTTACCTTCAATGGACAGTAATGATGACACGCCTTCTTCAAATGATTTTACAGACAGTAGTGTTGCTGCAGCGTCTGAACCTCCCGTTTCTGAAGCACCACAACACGACGAGAAGGTTAAAGTTGCCGAAAAATCTACTCCTCCAAAAAACACAACTGTAAGTTCAAGCGGACGTGGCGGCGGAGGCGGTGGCGGCAGCTCAGCCGGCGGTGCTTACGCTAATGTTTTTGAAATCACAACTGAAGAATATTATAACTATTTGAACATTAATATTTTAGATTTATTTTCAAAATTGCCGTCAGGAATGTCTTATGCTGAAGTAAATCAGATTTATGTAACCAAAGACCAAAGGGGAAGATATTTGGCAGATAGTGCTGTTTTTATTATTCTGGATAATGCTGACCCCTCAAAGATAATATCAATTACAACTTCAAAGCTTAAGTGTGATGCCGAAACAATTTTCAATAACACTTCTGATAAAGTGAAAATTAACAATGTTTCTGCTGTTGTTTTAAGTAATAGCACACCAATGAACGCTTACTTTAAATATAAAGATGTTTGGTTTGGTGTATCTGCATCCGGCATTTCCAAGGAAGCTTTTGAGATGTTTATTGCAAATGGTTTAAAATAATGAATACATGGAGGTACTTATGAAAAAAATTATATCGGTTTTTTTATGTTTAGTTTTAACTATGTCTTCCTTAAGTTGTTTAGGTGCTGATAAGAATGTTCTTGAGGAAAAACTTGCCGTTGTAAAAAGCAGAATCGGAGATACCTCTGAGTATAAAGAGTTTAGCAGCAATTTGACTACTTTTGAAAATGGTTCATATTCTTGCTTATATTTCTGGGAGAATAACGAGCCATATAAACGGCTCGAGGTATCCATAAATGACAATGACATCATAACTCGTTATTATAAAACGGGCGAAATGAATGTAAATAATACCCCATTGTTTGATTATAAATCAAATGAGGAAATAATTGCTGCGGCAAAGGGATTCTTTGCTTTGTTGAATCCCGACTTAAAAGATAAATTTATCTTTGAAACGCAAGAATATGCTGATTTGTATTCATCATCTTATGTTGTTTACGGCAAAAGAGTTGAAAACGGTATAATTGTAAAAAATAATACATGTGTCATAACTTTGTCCAAAGATTTAACCGAATTAACAAATTTCAGAATGAACTTTACCGATATAGAAAATTTTGAAGCTGCATCGGGCGTAATTGGTTACGAAGAGGCCGTTAATTCGTATAAAAACAAACTCGGATATCATCTTGTATATGAATTTGATTATAATTCCAAAAATCGTAGTGCAGTACTAAGATACATTCCGAATTATGAATCGACAAAATATATTGATGCCTTAAACGGGGAAGTTTTTGACTATAGTCAATATTTGGAAGAATTACTTGAAGATGCCGAAAACACAACAGCCGATAAAATGATGTCGGCAGGCGGTGGCGGCGGAGGCATGAACTATACCGAAGCTGAAATTGCAGAAATTAATAAAATTGAAAATATCCTTTCCTTGGAACAAATTGAACAGATGCTAAAAAGTAATAAGTATCTTGAAATATCATCGGATGCTAAAATTACATTTTCAAATTTAAACAAAGACTATTATAATTCTGAACTATATACATATTTTTTAAATATAGATAATTCCTCGGAATTCTGTTATGTTACCTGTGATGCAAAAACAGGTGAGGTTATCAGCTTTTCTCGTTATGTTGAGCGAGATTATAAAACTGTAATTGAAGAAATCGATGCCAAGGAATTGGAAAATAAGGCAAAATCCTACGCAAAAGGTCTTGCAAGTGAATATTTTACTGATGATGAAATGAACACTCTTGTCTTTAACGATAACAATAATCAACCTACAAATAATATATCTGCTCACAGATTGGTTAACGGTGTAAAATGTATGATGAATGGCCTTAAACTTCGAGTTAATAAGTATGACGGCAAGATAGAACACTATTCACTAAGTTACTTTGACATTGAATTTCCGGATATCAGTTCGGTTATCTCCTCCGAACAAGCTTACGATATTCTCTTTGAAAATATAAAGTACGAAACTGAGTATCTTCCTGTTGCTGATGGTAACGGTAGGTATAACGGAAAGCTTGTATATGATTTCGGCAATTCAAATTTGAACATGGATGCACAGACCGGAAAACTCATATATGCTGCTTCCGACGAAAAAGAAAAGATTACTGAGTATAAAGATATAGAAGGTCATTATGCTGAAGATGTTATAAAGAAACTTGCAAAATTCGGAATAGGTTTTACAGGTGGAGAATTCAAACCTGATGAAGTTATAAAACAGGGCGAATTTGTTACATTACTTTCCTATGTATTCAGAAAACACGGCACTCCCATAATATATAAAACCAGAACTGATTTCAGTTCTGCGTACAGCTTTATCAGGAATAAAAATATTATTCTCGAAGATGAAATTGACGAAAATGCAGAAGTGACCAGGGAAGATGCGTGTATTATGATGATAAAAGCAATGGGACACGGTGAGATTGCACAATTTGATAAAATATATGTTTCTTCTTTTGCCGATGTAGAAGATAATGTAGGCTATATAGCTATACTTAATGCAATGAACATTGTATCGGGTGACGGAAACGGTAATTTTAGTCCTAAAAAAACCCTTTCCAGAGCAGATGCCATTCTGATGCTTTATAACTATCTTGTGAAATAAATATTGAAGCAAGGCTATGC
>CAYXPV010000234.1:0-3651 GCA_964467285.1 uncultured Oscillospiraceae bacterium | reverse complement strand
TGAAATAAACTTGGTTTTCATAATATTTCTCCTTCATTATAAAATATCATTTAAACCTTAAAACATCTACAAGCCTTTATGGACGTTTTAAGATTCAAATTCCCCGTCTGCAGTTTAAGATTACTGCAGACGGGATAATTGGTTTTATTTTTCAATAGGTCTTACAAAAAGGTAATAGTTTCCGTCGGAAGGATTCCTTGTTGCAGGGGTCTTCATACTTACCTTTACGGAGGTTCCGTTTTCCACATTTACCTGCTTGACATATACATTGTCATATTTTCCGCTGTCATTGACGCTGAAGGCAGAACCGTCAATGGTAAGTTTCTGCCAGGTATCATCCAGAAACGCCGGTTTTGCTCCGCTTGTTATTACATAAAGCATACTGCTCTGATTTAAGTCAAAGCTGTACCATGGCTGAGGTGTTGTGGGGAAGTTGGGGTAAGTGTATGAACCTATGGCTTTAACACCCGAATGGTATGCTCTCATCCAGTAATAAGGACCTGAGTTTACATCTTTGTCGGTTCTTCTGTGCGGAGGCACATAGTATGCACCCTCAAGATCAAGCTGAGGATTGATATCTGTAATAAAGTAAGCTGTGTTATCTACATTGGCTCTGCCACCCTCACTAAGAGTGGTAGCCACAGGCAGAAAGCTGCTTACTGTTCTGGAATATTTGTCCAGAGATTGTCTTGTTGCAGCATCGGTGTGACCCTCTCTGTACTCGGCAGGTATATCCTCAAAGGTTGAGGGACCTTCAAATACAAAGTTCTCAATGGGCTTTTTGGGTGTAAGAGGACGGATTATGATAACGCATCTTACTGCTCCGCCCTTTGCAGGGTCAAAGCTTAAGGTAACGGTCTCCCCTTCCTCACCTACCTCATCAAATCTCTTGATATAGGTGTTTTTGAAGATAAACGCCTCGGTATCTATAATAGCATTTGCACAAGTGGGCTTAGATGCATCTATCTCAAAGCTGTCCTTGGTAAGTGTGCCTGCATCGTAAGCAGTACGATATGCCTTGTAGGTACTGTAGCCGCTTATTGCCTTAACATTTGTAAGCTCCTTTGCCTTGTCGTAGTTAATGGCGTAGAGTGCCTTGGTGATGTTGCCATCGGCATCTGTTGCAACTCCGGTAAAATAATCTTTTGCATTCTTGCCAAGAACATATACATTATAGAATATATCCTCTATGGTAACAGAGTTCATATATCTGGAATAGGATGCTGTCTGGAGTGTATCCTCGGTAAAGCCGTTGTTTTTTGCGAAGTTACCCAAGGAGCTTGCGGCTGTTACTATAACCTCTGCATTGGCATCCAAGGTAAAGCTTACATTAATATTCTTTACGGTACCTCCGGAGTAGGTTTTGTTGTTTGCAGCAACGGTGGGGTCTGAACCATAGGTATCACCAAGACTATATAAGCCGGTGTTGGGAAGCACAATGTAGTCGTAGCCCCTGTAGCTTACGGCAGGATTGGCAAATTCCATGTGGTTTCCGGCATTGGGCGGTCTGTCGTCGCAGGTTCTGGAGCCAAAATTGCTTCCGCCGCGGTTGGGCTGTACATTGGTATAAACATTGAGCTTGGAGCTGAAGTCCGAAGTTACTGTTTCGGAAGGTACTATTACCTTACCGTTTGCATCCTTGTACTTGGCATAATGCTCTATGCTGTAGGAAAAATCCACCACCTTGGAGGAGGACATTTTGCCCGAATATGTGCCGTTGGCATCCTTTCTGCCTCCGTCATTTACAAAATCCGTTTCCTCGGTTGCACCCTTTATAAGGTGAATATCCTCGTCTTGAAGAACGTAGTTTACAACATATTGTCTGCTTTCACCATCGGGAGCAACAACAGTAATAAAGGTTCTTAAATTGGAATAATCATGGTCAATGACAACCTTGGAGGTATTATCTCTTGCATACGCCTTAATGCTCGGAAACAGCGTTGTACCCGAAGGTAAGGTTATGCCGTACTCGTATTTGTTCATTGCAAAATCAGGTATAGCCTTGCCGTCTGCAAGAATCTTTCTTAAAGAGGCATCATTTGCACCGTAGGTTGCCGCAGATGTCAAGGGTACATAGCCACCTTTTGTCCAGAGCATAACCTTTACGGTTTCTTCATCGGCAATTTCTGCGGTTGCAGAGTATACATTGCCCTCATTTGTCATGGGGATAATTACTTTTATATTGCCGTCCTTGGCGTACACTACCATGCGGAAATCCATCTTGTTTATATCGGTATTGATTCCGTAGGCTGAAGCTGTAACCGTGCCTCCGTCCTCGGTAAATTTAACCATGGAGTAGATTGCATCTGCCTTGGGGGAATAGTACACATAGTCGCTCCAGGGCCCGGGATAGCTGCCGGAAACAGTTCTTACAGCCATGTAGTATATTTCTTCGTTTTCGTTTATATTTACTGTATAAGGCGAAGAAACATTTTCGTAAATGGTATTATTTATAACAATATCGTAGGTATAGAGCTCATTTTCCTTCCACGACACTTCGAGAGTGTCTTCGGTAGTATCGGTTATGCTTACGTTTTCTGTTTTAAGTGTCATACCTGTGTTGTTCAAAAGAAGAATATAGTTGTCCTTATAGGGATAGAGAGTAAGACTTTCCTCGGTAACGGTTGTTTCGGGAAGTCCGATTTCGGAAGAAACTAACCTATCCTTATAATCTCTGATATCCTCCGGGGAAGAAACAGAGAGAAACTTGGTATTGTTGGCTAACGTAAGTCTGTTTTCAAGATAGTTGTCGGAGTCATCCATTGTGCTTACGGAAAGCTGATTGTGACCCATGACAACAGTTACACATCTTACGGAATCCACGATTACCTTGTCTTCAAATTCAAGATAGGTACCGTTTGTAAGCATTATACTGTCGCTGTTTACGGTTACTGCATCACCATCAAAGGTAATGTTATCTGCAGTGACTCTCTCTTCGGTGAGATTTACATAGGATTTGGTGCCGTCCTCAAAGGTAAGCACAAGGCAGGAGCCGTCTGAGGTAAGCTCGGAATCAATATATGCCGCTTCACCGTCGGCTTCGTACACACTCATGGTAACTACCATTTTGGTGGATGCTACATCGGGAGTGTTGAAGCTTAGTCTGTGATGCTCGTTTGCGGTGACATAGCTTCCCGATGCAGGATAATAAACCTTTTCGCCGTTTTCGTCATAGTACCAGAAGCCGTCATAGTAATCTGCAACAGTACCCGAAGGATACTTAACCTCTGTCTTAAGGCGGGCATCGTTCTGACTTATAAGTGCCCAGTTGTCGGTATATTCCATTTCCCGGTCGGAGTTAAGCCACCATTCAAAGGAAGCCTTCTCATCACCGGGTGCGTCAAGGTCATCTATAACCACAAACACATCGGGGCGTACATATATAATGCTTCTTGTATATTTATCCAAAGCACCATTATATGCCGCTGTAGCATCACCTGTTGCCGAGTCAAAGCTGCGGTGTGTTACGGACTGAAGTATGTCGCCCTTGGCGTTAAAGTCCCAGTTGGGCTGACCGTTGCCGTCTACGGTGATAGTGTTGTGGGTAAAGGTCTTACGGGTAAAGTTCATATCGTGAGTTGTGCCGTAAGAATCATAGTAACCGCCCTGTATGGCAAGTTTTTCGCCAAATGCCTGAATAATAAAGGCGTT
>CAYXPV010000233.1:2730-3658 GCA_964467285.1 uncultured Oscillospiraceae bacterium | reverse complement strand
AACTGTTTCAATAATTTCCTTGTACTCGGCAAGACGACCTTTGCCGCTTGTGCCGCAAGCAAGGGGTCCCTCATCGGGTTCAATAAAGTGATATCCGAAGGATTTCAGCTTGGCAATGTTATTTTGCACAATGGGATTTTCATACATATTGTTGTTCATTGCCGCAGCAAAAATCACGGGTGATTTTGTAGCCATAATTGTGGTTGACAAAAAATCATCGGCTATTCCGGAAGCTACTTTACCTATAATATTTGCAGTTGCAGGACAAATAAGCATAACATCGGCTTCACTTGCAACCGAAATATGCTCTACCTTGGAATAATCGGGCATTGCAAACATATCGCATATAACCTTATTTTTAGTAAGGGTGCCGAAAGTTAAAGGGGTAATAAACTCCTGTGCCGACTTAGTCATCATAACAGTAACATCTGCACCGAGTTTTGTAAGCCTGCTTACAACTTCTGCACTTTTATATGCTGCTATACAACCGGTCACTCCGACTGCAATTTTTAAACCCTTAAGCGTTTTCATCAACAATTCCTTCTTTTTCAGCTATAGCTTCCTGTTCAAGAATATCATTAAGTGATGATTCCTCAGTTGTGCTTACAGTTGTTTTTGCAGTTTTTAATGTTACTTTATTTTCAGCAATTTCATTTACTGCAATACTTACAGGCTTGTCTGAATTACATTCAACAAAAACATTATCCTGCTTTGCAAAAATTTCTCTTGCTCTTTTTGCAGTAGCAATAACAAGAGTATACTTACTGTCAATCTTTTTGGATTTCATTAATTCTGAAGCTGATGGTTTTAACATGTTTCACACACCTCTTTAATAGTTTTTTTATTTCTCGAAACTCGCTGAGTTTCACCAATCAGAATGGAACGGAATATTTCAACCGCTTCATCCAGATTATCATTTATCAATATG
>CAYXPV010000233.1:0-2720 GCA_964467285.1 uncultured Oscillospiraceae bacterium | reverse complement strand
GTACTCATAATGATCAATTTCATTGATTTCTTCTCGTGCACGAAGAAGTCTTTTTTCAATTTTATCCATGGATTCGGTATTTCTGCCTACAAGACGGTTCTTAAGTTCCCTAAAAGACGGAGGAAGAACAAAAATACCTACGGCACTATCCATCTTTTTCATAACCTGCATACCGCCCTGAACTTCTATTTCAAGAATTACATTCTTACCTTCGGCAATCATTTCTTTAATAGGCGCAATGGGCGTTCCGTAATAATTGTCACAAAACTCTGCCCATTCGAGAAGTCCGTCATTATCAATGAGATTTTTGAACTCCTCTTTAGTTTTGAAATAATATGTTACACCTTCTGTATCGGTAACTCTGGGTTCTCTTGTGGTGGCAGATATTGACAAAAACGTATTATCATTGGGGTACTTTTTAAAATATGCATCCATTATAGTACCTTTTCCGGTTCCCGAAGGTCCCGAAACAACAAATACAGTCCCGGTTTTATTCTTCAAGCAATTCCACCTCCAAGCTTTCGTCATCATCTTTATTAAGACGGCCTGCTATGGTTTCTGTTTGCAGTGCAGACAAAATAATATGTTCGCTGTCTGTAATAAGCACACCTCGTGTTCTCCTGCCGTAAGTGGCATCAATCAGCGTACCTTTTTCTCTTGCTTCGGCAATCATTCTTTTGATAGGTGCAGAATCAGGGCTAACAATAGCTATAATTCTGTCCGAAGATACGATGTTACCGAATCCGACATTTATAAGTTTCATTTAGGTCAACTCCCGTAATTTCTCGATGTTCTGAATTTGCTCTCTTAATTTTTCAATTTCTGATTTTAAATCAACAACTGCTTTACCAATAATGAAATCGTTGCATTTACTGCCCATTGTATTGGCTTCGCGGTTAAGTTCCTGAATTGTAAAGTCAAGCTTTCTGCCAACGGGAATATCACTTTCCAGAAGATTGGAAAACTCCTTAAGGTGGCTTTCGAATCTGACAAGTTCTTCGGTAATGCTGACCTTATCCGAGAAGATGGCAACCTCGGTAAGAAGTCTGGATTCATCAACTTCAACACCGCTTAGAATCTCCTCTATTCTTTCCTTGATGCGCGCTCTGTATTCGCTTACGGTATCAGGTGAACGTTTTTCAATAACTGCAAGAATATCTCTGAGACCTGAAATGGTTGTCTTGAAAAATTCGTACAGTCTGGCACCTTCTCTGGCTCTGTTTGAAGCAATATCTTCAAGAGCAAGCTGCATTACTTCCTTGGTATCAGCTATAATCTGCTCTTTGTCCTGCTCCTGCTTTTCCACATTAAAAATATCGGAAAATCTTGCAAGAGAAGAAGCAGTAACATCATTTTTTATACCAAGAGTTTCGCTAAGTTCAGCTAAAGCGTCATAATATCCTTTTGCCACAGAAGAATTAAGGGTAATAACCTTATCATCATTTTCAACAGTATCGTATTGAACAAATACATCAACCTTACCTCTGCTGATGGCAGAATTAAGACACTCTCTTATAGCATCCTCAACAAAAGAATACTGTTTGTAAAGACGTATATTTGAATCCAGATATCTGTTATTAACACTTTTAATTTCTACGGTGATTTTATAGTTGTCAAACAACTTTTCGCCTCTACCGTAACCTGTCATACTTTTAATCATATGTACAAACCTCTCCGAATATATTTTTACAGTTTATTATACCAAAATCAAAAATAAATTACAATAGATTTTTTTAAAATTATATCATTTTATGTATTTTAAAACTTTTTCAGCGCAAAACCGTCAAGATAATTACAAAGTCTGCCCTGACAGGTATCTCTGCGTTCCAGCTCATCCTCAATTGTATCTTTAATTTTCCACCAACTTGTTCCGTAATTGGCAAAAACAGTATGTTCTTCTTTCGCTCTGCCGATTAATCGCTGAATAACGATATCGGGAGAAAGATGCTCCAAAAAGAGAATTACTCTGTCTACATAGTCCATATAAGTCCCCATATCGAAGTCACCCCGGGAATACATAACCTCCATCGGTGTGTTTTTTACTATGTACAGACTGTGAAGTTTAACTTGTTCAACCTTTAAAGCAGACAAGATTTTTGCGCACTCCCGGACGTCATCATTGTCATCCCAAGGAAGATTAAGTATAAGATGAGTACACACGGAAAATCCGTATTTATGAATACACAGAACAGCATCAATAAATTCTCCAAGAGTGTGACCTCTGTTAATTTTCTTTAAAGTTTTATAATTAACTGTCTGCAAGCCCAATTCAAGAGAAACGGTAATACCGTATTTATCGCTGATATCCTTTAAGAAACTCATATATCGGTCATTTATGCAATCCGGTCTTGTGGAGATTGCTATTTCGACGATGTTCTCCCCTATGGCATCCTCAATATTTCTTTTGAAATCCTCAAAAGGCATATAAGTATTGGTGAAATTCTGAAAATAAGCTATGAATTTTTTGGCTTTGTATTTTTTGCCGATAAACTCCATATTTTCTTTTATTTGTTCTTTTACGGGCATTGTAGGCGGTAAATTTTCAAATGCAGCACCAACATCGCCGCAGAAAATACATCCCCCTTCGGAGCAGGTTCCGTCACGGTTGGGGCATGTTATCGGTAAATTAACCGGAAGCTTATATACACGTTCGCCGTATTTTTCTTTAAGAAATTCTGAATATGCGTAGTATCTCATAATTTATTTTCCTATCTGATTTT
>CAYXPV010000232.1:0-3665 GCA_964467285.1 uncultured Oscillospiraceae bacterium | reverse complement strand
GTAAATACCAAGCTATTCTTCCTCTTTGGGGTAAAATGCTTAATGTTGAAAAAGCAAGAGCAGATAAAGTTTACGGAAATGATAAACTTACACCTGTAATTCAAGCTTTGGGTACAGGTATTGCAGCAGAATTTAATATTGAAAGACTCCGTTACGATAAAGTAATAATAATGGCCGATGCCGACGTTGACGGTGCGCACATTCAAACACTTTTGCTTACATTCTTCTTCAGATTTATGACACCGCTTATTGAAGCCGGACATATCTATCTTGCAAAGCCCCCTCTGTACAAGCTTACGAGAGGAAAAACATCAAGAGTAGCTTTCAGCGACGAAGAAAGAGATATGATAAGTGAAGAACTTAAGAACGGCGATGTCAATACAAAGGTTGATATCAGCCGATACAAAGGTCTTGGTGAAATGAATCCCGAAGAACTCTGGGAAACCACCATGGATCCCAAGAACAGAGTTCTTCTTAAAGTAACACTTGACGATGCCGAAAAAGCAGATAAGATATTCAGCATACTTATGGGTGATGAAGTAGAACCCAGAAGATTATTCATTGAAGAAAATGCACAGTATGTTACAAATCTTGACGTTTAAAAATTTTTTTAAAAATTTTTAAACAGATTCTGCCGAACGGGAGGCTAAAAAATGGCATAAAATAAATATTACGAAGATTCACATTTTGAAGAATAATTTGATACTCAAACAATAGTAGATATTGATATAGAAAAAAGAATGAAAGAAGCGTTTATTGACTATGCAATGAGCGTTATTGTAAGTCGTGCTCTTCCTGATGTTCGTGACGGGCTTAAGCCCGTTCACAGAAGAATACTCTATTCTATGCATGAGGAACATCTTACTTCCGATAAACCCTTCTTTAAATCTGCTACCACAGTAGGTAATGTTATAGGTAGATATCATCCTCATGGTGATGCTTCCGTATATGATGCTATGGTACGTCTTGCTCAGGACTTTTCTATGAGATATCCTCTTATTGACGGCCACGGAAACTTTGGTTCCGTAGACGGTGACCCACCGGCTGCTTACCGTTATACAGAAGCAAGAATGAGTAAACTTGCAAATACTTTACTTGAAAACATAGAAAAAAATACTGTTGACTTTGTTCCTAACTTTGATGAAAAGAGAAGAGAGCCTATCGTACTTCCCACAAGAATACCTACCCTTCTTGTAAACGGTAGTTCCGGTATTGCTGTAGGTATGGCTACAAACATACCTCCCCATAACCTTACCGAAGTATTGGACGGTGTTATGGCACAGATTGACAACCCTGATATTTCCGTAGAAGAGCTTATGGAATATATTAAAGGTCCTGACTTCCCTACAAAGGCATCAATTATGGGTAAAAGCGGTATAAGAAGTGCTTATCTTACCGGTAAGGGAAGAATTGTTGTAAGAGCAAAAGCTCAGATTGAAGAAAGAAAAGACGGTTCTTCTTCAATTATAGTTACGGAACTCCCCTATCAGGTTAATAAGAAAATGCTGGTAGAATCTATTGCCGACCTGGTTAAAGATAAGAAAATAGAAGGTCTTTCCGATATTGATGACCATTCTTCCGACCGTGTTGGTATACGTCTTGAAATATTCTTAAAAAGAGATGCCAATCCTCAGGTTGTATTAAATCAGCTTTATAAATTTACAAGACTTCAGGATAGCTTCTCAATAAATATGATTGCTATTGATGACGGTAAACCCAAGACTATGGGACTTAAGGATATTCTTGCAAGATTTATATCTTTTCAGGAAGAAATTGTAAGCCGTCGTACAAAATATGACCTTGAAAAAGCAGAAGCAAGAATGCATATTTTGGAAGGTTTAAGAATTGCTCTTGCAAATATCGATGCTGTAATTGAAACAATCCGTAATTCCTACGATAATGCAAAGGAAAGACTTATGGAACGTTTTGGTTTCTCGGAAATTCAGGCACAGAGCGTACTTGATATGCGTCTTGCACAACTCCAGAAATTAAACGGCGAAAAAATTGATGAAGAATTTGATACTCTCTTTGCTCTTGCAGAAGAGTACAGAGCGATTCTTTCCGACAGAAATCTTCTTATGGAAAAGATTAAAGAAGAGCTTATTGAAATAAGAGATAAATACGGTGATGAAAGACTTACCTCTATTGAGGCTGCTGTTGACTTTATTGAAGATGAGGACCTTATTGAAAGGGAAGATTGTGTTATTACCATGACACACTTTGGATATATTAAAAGACTTCCTACTTCCACATATAAAAGTCAGCACAGAGGCGGAAGAGGTATTTCCGGACTGTCTACAAGAGATGAAGACTTTGTAGAAACCCTATTTACTGCATCTTCGCATGATTTCATTATGTTCTTTACGAATCGCGGAAGAATGTACAAGATGAAAGCATACAGAATAGCAGAATCCGGCAGACAGGCAAAAGGTACTGCTATTGTTAATCTTCTTCCTCTTGAAAAAGATGAAAAGGTTACTGCTGCAATTCCCATAAGTGGTTTTGAAGAGGACAAGTATCTTTCAATGATTACAAAGAGAGGTTTTGTAAAAAAGACTTCTCTTACTGAGTACGATTCCAACAGAAAAGGCGGAATTATAGCCATAGGTTTGAGAGAAGATGATGAACTTATAGAAGTAGCATTGACAGAACCCGGTGATAATATTATTCTTGGTACTAAAAACGGTATGTGTATTAAGTTCCTTGAAAGTGATGTACGTCCCATGGGCAGAGGTGCCAGCGGTGTAACCGGTATTAAACTCAAAGCTGATGACTATGTAATTGGTGCAAATGTATGCAAAGATGAAGGTATGCTTCTCTCCGTTACTGAAAAAGGTTACGGTAAAAAGACAGACATCAATGAGTTTAAATGTCAGATAAGAGCCGGAAGAGGTGTTACCGGATACAAAATAACCGATAAAACAGGTCTTATTGCCGGTTGTAAGGTAGTAAATGACCTTGAAGACATTATGATGATTACCTCAGACGGTGTTATCATAAGGACGGCAGTTGATGAAATAAGTATGTTTGGCAGAGTAACTCAGGGTGTAAGAGTTATGAAACTTGCCGATGATGTAAATATTGTATCCATTGCCAAGGCAGACAGAGAAGAAGAGGAAAGCGAAGAAGCAGAAGCTTCTGAAGCGCAGGAATAATAATTTAGGGCTAAGTCAAAAACATTTTATAATTTTTGTCTTAGCCCTTTTGAATACGAGGGATAAAGAATGAAAAAAAGTATAAGTTTATTAATAATATTTATT
This sequence comes from uncultured Oscillospiraceae bacterium, assembly GCA_964467285.1. Taxonomy (GTDB): domain Bacteria; phylum Bacillota; class Clostridia; order UMGS1810; family UMGS1810; genus RGIG8748. The sequence continues at coordinate 405 of CAYXPV010000232.1, read as the reverse complement.
TTTATTTTTGCGAGTATTAATACATCTTATGCTGACGATATACATATCGTTGTGGGAGGACAAGAAATTTACAGTGATGTTTCTCCTGTTGTAATAAGTGACAGAATTATGTTTCCGGTGAGAGTTGTATTTGAAGAAATCGGAGCTAAGGTAGAATACAACGCAGAAGAGAAAAAAGTTATTGCCAAAAAAGGCGACAGAGTTGTTAATCTTACAATCGATTCCAACATAATGATTGTTGATGGTGTGGAAAAAGTTATAGATGTTCCTGCAACTGCCATAAATAACAGAACTCTTGTGCCTTTAAGAGCTTGTGCAGAGGCATTTGACCTGGAAGTTGAGTGGATTGGAGATAAGAAAACTGCAAAAGTAAAAAAAGATGTATCAGTACCTACGTATGTTTCT
>CAYXPV010000231.1:0-3665 GCA_964467285.1 uncultured Oscillospiraceae bacterium | reverse complement strand
CCATGATAGAAAACATCAACGAAATGACCGATTCTATGTCACTTATGCTTGCAGGAATTGCAGGTGTGTCCCTTCTTGTAGGCGGTATCGGTATTATGAACATAATGCTTGTATCCGTAACGGAACGTACCAGGGAAATCGGTATACGTAAGTCCTTGGGTGCAACACCTTGGGATATTATGAGTCAGTTCGTGGTAGAGGCAATCACCACAAGCTGTCTTGGCGGAATTATAGGTATTCTGCTTGGAATTGTCGGGTCCTACGCGGCGCAGGAGCTTATGGATATGACGGCGGTACTTTCGGTACCATCTATGATTCTTTCATTCACTGTGTCCGCGATAATAGGTATAGCTTTCGGCTATTTCCCGGCAAAGAAAGCCGCAAGACTAAGTCCTATAGACGCATTGCGTTATGACTGATAACTAATGTCGTCAACTTCCGTTTTGTATGTCATTCTGAGCGAAGCGAAGAATCTCCATTTTAATGGAAAGCATTACGAGCTTAAATAAATCGACGACATTTAATTGATAAGAGGAGGCTAATAATATATGCATAAGAAAATAGTTGCTCTTGTACTTTTGTGTGCAATGCTTACACTATCCACAGCGGCGTATGCTTCTGTGCCCTACACCGAAGGCTTTGCCACAGACCTTGTAAAAGAGCTTGAAATAATGGTGGGTGATTCCGACGGTAATATGAATTTATCAAATAATCTTACCAGAGCTGAATTTACCAAAATAGCCATTACCGCATCAAAATATAAAAATTCCGTGGCTCACGGTGCCAAAATATCTGTTTTTAAGGATTGCAGCTACACCCATTGGTCGGCACCTTATGTTAAGGTGGCGGTAAACAACGGTATTATTGCAGGCTATCCCGACGGCACCTTCAAGCCCGATAATCTTGTTACCTATGAAGAAGCCTTTGTTGTAATGCTTAAGCTCCTTGGGTATACCTCCGAGGATTTCGGAAATACCTGGCCCTACGGACAGGTGAGTCTTGGCAAAAGCATAGGACTTGGAGATAATATTTCCAAGGGAATAGGCGAAAATATTACCCGTAAAGATGCACTTATCCTTGTGTACAATACATTAAATGCCAAGGTTAAGGGCTCGGGTTCAGAGTATATTTCCCAGCTTGATGCAACTCTTTATGAAAATGTGGTAATAATTGCCACCAACAACGAAGATACCTCAATTGCCCCGGGAAGTGTACTTACAAGTGCAGGTACATACAAATATGAAGATACATTCCCGGCAGAGTTCATCGGAACCAAAGGTGACCTTGCCGTGAAAAACAACGGAGAGATTATCTGCTATACACCCTACGACCAGAAGAATAACAAGCTTGTAGTTTACTCCATACTTTCCGATTCGGTTATTGTTTACGATAACGGCAATCTTACAGAGCTTGACGTAAGCAACAATACCACGGTATATTCCGGTTCCGACAAGCTTACTTTTTCATCTGCCAAAAATCAGATGGCAACCGGCGACGTAATCTATGTGGTTAAAAATTCCTCCGGTGCTGTGGAATATCTTACCCTTACAAAAGATTCCTTAAGAGGTCCCGAAACCTTATCGGCATATTCCTCCACCTGGTACAGAGCCTTTACCGACGATGCATCTTCCCTTACTGTAATACGCAACGGCGAAAAGGTTGGTAAGGAAGATGTAAAAACCTATGATATACTGTATTTTTCAAAAGACTTAAATACCGTGTTTGCCTACAGCAAAACCGTGACTGGTATCTACGAAAATGCAATCCCCAATAAGGATACACCCACCTCTGTGGTAATATCCGGTGCGGAGTATGAAATAGAGTCCGTAAATGCATTCAATAAGCTTTCTTCCGGCGGTAATTTAAGCTTCGGAAGCTCTGTAACACTTCTTTTCGGAAAAGACGGCAAGATTGCCGATGTAATTTCTTCTGATGCTTCTTCATCGGCGGATATTGTGGGCTATCTTGTGGGAGCAGGCAGAAAAGCATTTGAAAATTCCGATGGCAAAACATACACCTCTTCCTATGCAACCCTCATTATGCCCGATGGTTCAACGGTAGAATATACCACCTCAAATAACTGTACCGAATATGTTAATTCTGCCGCAAAGGTTACCTTTCATGATGGGGTTGCTAAGGTGACAAAGCTTTATGCCGCTTCTTCACTTACAGGACTTGTTAATGCATCTGCCATGACAATAGGTAATTATAAAGTGGCAAAAGATGTACAGATTCTTGACGTAAGCACTATCAGGGCGGACAAAGGTTCCTCAACTGCTACGGCGTATATGTCCAGGCTGGATAACGTTGAACTCAGGAGTGACTCCGTTTTATGGTACGGTAAAAACGAATCCGGAGAAATCAACAAAATCATTCTCAACAACGTAACCGGCGACACAAGCATCTACGGCATTGTTACCTCCGCCGCAGAAAACGGACAGAGAGGATATACCATAGATGTAAACGGCAAGGAATACAGCTATTCCGCCGGCATTCACAAGAACATCAGCAAAATGACTCCTGTTTGTGCTGCAATTTCTTCATCATCAAAAATTGAAAGCATTTCTGCTCTTATTGCATTAAACAGCAAGATAACAGAAATTACAAATTCCTGTATTGTGTCCGGTGGAGTTGAATACAAGCTCTCCGACAAGGTTGTTGCATATGTGCGCAAAGATGTGGATAATTACGTGGTGATTCCCGTATCAGAGCTTGCTGAAAATCTTGATGACTACAGCGTAAAAGCCTACTATGACAAAAAGGAAGTAAACGGTGGAAGAATCCGAGTTTTAATTGCACAGTAGGTAATTAAGAAGTCATTGATTAATCACAGGCGTGTTTTTTCTTGACTTTTGTCATAATTTGTAATATAATACAATTAACGGAAATTCCGTAAACTAATAAGGAGGATATGGTAATGGGTATAGCATCATTAATTATTGGTATTTTTGCTTTGATTTTTGCTTGCATTCCTGCTATTAACTGGTTAGGAACTCTTCTTGGTATCATTGGTATCATCCTTGGTGCTCTTGGTAAGAAGAAGAACCAGAGCTGCTCAACCGCAGGTTTGGTATTATCCATAATTGCTACTGCATTAGGTCTTGTATTATACCTTGCATGTGTAGCTTGTGTTAGCAGTGCATCAATGTATTAATTTTTAAGTAAAACTAAAGTCTGCCTGCATTTTGCATGGCAGACTTTTTTCATGGGAGGAACAGATATGTATCCTTATATTCATATATTTAATCTCACCATACCAATGTACGGACTTTGTATGGCTATAGGTGTTTTTGTTACAGCGTTTTTCGTTATCCGCAGGGTAAAACCATACGGCATTTGCACAGAAGACACCATAGTCGTAATAGCCGCCACAATAGGTGCTGCTCTTTGCGGAGGCATTTTGCTCTATGTATTTGTTACTTATACACCGGAGCAAATATTTAGTTACATTGCAAATCTTGATTTTTCATTTCTTACCAATGGGGGAATTGTCTTTTACGGCGGACTTATAGCAGGTGTATTTACTGCCATAATAACCATAAAGCTTCTTAAGATAGATGTTTCCTCTATGGAAAAGGCGGCAGTTCCTTTTATACCTTTAGGCCATGCCATAGGCAGGGTAGGGTGCTTCTTTGCTGGTTGTTGCCACGGCTTTGAGTACAGCG
>CAYXPV010000230.1:0-3696 GCA_964467285.1 uncultured Oscillospiraceae bacterium | reverse complement strand
CCAAAACCAAACCTGCAGATAACTGTATCTGCAGGTTTGGTGCTTACTAAAGTTTGTTAAAATCACAAAAATCCTGTAGAATTGAACCGCAAAATCACAAAATTTCAAGCGTTTTCGATATAGAAATCACAAAATTCCTCAGAATAATATAATTCTTGATTTTATTAGTGTAAAATATAAATTTGAAAAGGAGATGGCATAGTTGGCTAGCTTTCTGTAAATACAAAAAATACATTATTACAATTAACGTGATTTGTTTTCTAAGGGATTTGTTGACAAAATTCGCCCTAAAATATATAATGTACATAACAAAATATGATGTTATCTGCAACAAATCAGTATAATATGAAAGGTATTTTGAGTTATGGCTATATTCAAATGTAAAATGTGCGGAGGCGCACTTGAAATTTCCGGTAATGAAACCGCGGTGACCTGCGAATACTGCGGCACAAAGCAGACCTTGCCAAAGCTTGACGATGAAAAAAGAGCAAACCTCTACGACAGAGCAAATCATTTCCGTCGCAACAACGAGTACGACAAGGCAATGAACATATACGAAAAAATATTGAATGAAGAAAGCACCGATGCAGAAGCGTATTGGTCTTTGGTGCTTTGCCGTTACGGTATAGAGTACGTGGAGGATCCGGCTACCCATAAGCGTATTCCTACGGTTAACAGAGCACAGTTTACATCTGTTTTCGATGACGATAACTACAAGTCTGCTTTAAAGTACGCAGATATATATCAAAAGGCTCTCTATGAAGAAGAGGCAAATCAATGAAATTCAGAAAGGAATCCTTGCCATATCTCAGAAGGAAGAACCCTTTGATGTATTTATCTGCTACAAGGAAACAGATTCACAGGGGAGAAGATCCCCCGATAGTGTCCTTGCAAATGACCTTTATCATCAGCTTATAGCAGAAGGGTACAAGGTGTTCTTTTCCCGAATTACTCTTGAGGATAAACTCGGTACAGCTTACGAGCCATACATATTTGCAGCATTAAACAGCGCAAAGGTAATGGTGGTTCTTGGCACAAAGCCGGAGTATTTTAATGCTGTGTGGGTTAAAAACGAATGGTCAAGATATCTTTCTCTTATCAAAAACGGTGCAGACAAAATTCTTATTCCTGCATACAGGGATATGGATCCTTATGACTTGCCGGAGGAATTTTCTCACCTTCAGGCGCAGGATATGTCTAAACTGGGCTTTATGCAAGATTTGATACGTGGTATCAAAAAGCTTACAAAAACAGACGAACCCAAGCAATCTGTCGTAGTTAAGGAAACCGTGGTTACATCCTCGGCTCCAAGCATAGCCACAAACACAGAGTCTTTGCTTAAACGTGTGTTTATGTTTCTTGAGGACGGAGATTGGGAAAGTGCTGACGAATACTGCGAAAAGGTGCTGGATATTGAACCTGAGTGTGCCAATGCATATCTTGGTAAGCTTATGGCAGAAAAGCGTGTTAAAACCAAAGAGAGCCTCAAAGATTGCCAAAAACCCTTTGACGATTACAATAACTACAAAAAAGTTCTTCGCTTTGGTGATGAGGCTTTAAAGAGCGAACTTATCGGTTATGTGGAATATATTAAAGACAGCAACGAAAAGGAACGACTGGAAGGAATATATACCGGGGCAAATCAACTTTTTGCTAAAGCTTTTTTGGCTAAGGCTCGTTCAGAAAGCGAATTTCTGGAAGCTGCTAAATTGTTTGACTCTATACCAAATTACAAAGATTCCAAATCTCTTGCCGATAAATGCAGACTAAGTGCTGAAAGCGCAAGAAAAGACAAAATCCTCGAAGAAGGAAAAGACCAGATGGCAAGTGAGTTTGTTTGGAATTACGAAGATGCAATTAAACTTTTTGAAACTATTCCCGGTTGGAAGGATGCAGACAAACAAATAGAAAAATGCAAAGCTGCAATAGAGGAAATAGAACGTGAGGAAGAAGCAGAATTAAAAGAAGCTCAACTGCGTACCCAAAAGCTTATCGTCACAGCATCTTTGTGCGGGTTTGCTTTGCTTATTTTAATTTTTTTAACGGTTGAACTTATTGTTCCTACAATTCAGTACAATGAGGCGGTGGATTTAGCAGAAAGCGGAAAACTCGATGAGGCTTATGATGCATTCATTGTACTTGATGGTTTTAAAGATTCTGCAGATAGAGCAGGAAAAATCCGATTGCCCCAAAATATAGAAAAGATAAAAGAAGCTAAAATTGGGGATTATGTCAAATTTGGTGTTTATGAGCAGGACAACGACACCTTCAACGGCAAGGAAGAAATCGAGTGGCTTGTGCTTGATGTCAAAGACAGCAAAGTGCTTGTAATAAGTAAATATGCGCTTGACAGTATGCCATACAATTCAACCAACGAAGATGTCACGTGGGAGAATTGCACACTTCGTGATTGGTTGAATAGTGAATTTATTAATACTGCATTTGCCGCAGATGAATTGGCTATGATTCCAACGGTAACGGTATCTGCAGATAAGAATCCTCTATACAATACAAATCCCGGTAATGCAACACAGGATAAGGTTTTTTTGCTTAGTATATCGGAAGTTTATGAATATCTTACCTTCGGTAGTGCACGAGCATGCATGGCTACGGATTATGCAGATGAAAAGGGAGCGCACACTAGCGGCAATGGATATTGTTGGTGGTGGCTACGGTCGCCCGGCAGTGAACAGAATGAGGCTTCTTATGTTGAATTTGGCTGGTACATCCGAGAGGATGGTGACTCTGTGGGCGATAGAGGAGATGCAGTTCGCCCAGCAATGTGGATTGAATTAAATTAAACATAAAATAGAAAGAGCATTTCATCACTATTAAGTGGCGGAATGCTCTTTTTCGTTTTTATTGCGTATTTTTATTTTTCAAAATACGCAAAAATTGCGTATTTTAGTTGCGTATTTTCTTTAAAATCTGAAATCGCGTCTGTTACTTGCCTTAATAGCTTCAACATTATCAATTGCAATCTGTCTTGCTTTTTCGTTGGGTACCTTTTGAAGTTCTTTTTCAATAAGCGCAAAGCCCTTTTTCTTTGTTTCCTCACTTGCATAGTCCACAAGGTACTCGGTAAGTGTCATAAGTGCATTGGGATGACAGCAGTTTTGTATTGCACCTGTTTTGCACAGACTCATAAAGCGGTCACCGGTTCTGCCTTCTCTGTAGCAGGCTGTACAGAAGGAGGGGATGTGTCCCATATCTATAAGCCAGCTAACCACCTCATCAAGGGTTCTCTGGTCGCTTACATCAAACTGCTCGGAATCGTGAGGTCTTTCTTCCTCGGTGTAACCGCCTACAGATGTTCTGGAAGCACCGCTTATCTGACTTATACCAAGATTCAAGGCTTCACCGCGAACCTTTTCGGATTCTCTGGTGGATATTATCATACCTGTGTAGGGTACGGCAATTCTTATGCAGGCAATAATCTTTTTGAAAAGCTCGTCGGAGAGTGAATTGTCAAATTCATCCGGGTCGATGTCATCTGCTCTTTTAAGTCTTGGCACACTTATGGTGTGAGGTCCTACACCGTGTACAGCTTCAAGATGCTCTGCGTGCATCATAAGACCTACAAATTCATATTTGTATTTTTCCAATCCAAAGAGTACACCGAGTCCCACATCATCAATACCGCCTTCCATGGCTCTGTCCATAGCCTCGGTGTGGTAATCGTAGTCGTGCTTGGGG
>CAYXPV010000229.1:0-3732 GCA_964467285.1 uncultured Oscillospiraceae bacterium | reverse complement strand
GATAATAATCGTTTCATTTTTTTCATCTCCCAAACAATGGTATCGTTATACCATTAGAATAGCACCGCTATATTTCAGTTGAATTACCGTAAAACAAATGTAAAAAAATGTTAATTATTTTGAAATCGGTATGTTTGGTTTGTAACAAAGTTGTATCATAAGTAACAATGTATAATAACACAGTAGGCGAAATGTGTAGTACAAATGAAATATAATAAATTTGAAGATGTCTTATTATTTCAAAAAGGAGGTATGATATTATGAACTTCAAAAGCCTGATTCCTTCCTTCGGTTCATCAAACGAAGAAAACCTGGAGGAACTTCTCGGTTATGTAGAAGACTTAAAGGCTGAAACAGAAGCTAAGCTTACTCTTGTGGACTCCACTTTGGAGATAATCAAGGAAAAGCTTGCCGCAATTGAGGGGGTGAATACATGACGGCAGAAAAGATTATAACGCTGATTGACAGCATTCGCCCCAATACAGTCGATGCCGAAACCAAGCTTTCCTGGATAAGCAATCTGGAAAAGAAAATTTCCGAGCATATGACAAGATACGGTGAAGCAGACATAACTTCCGCACCAATCACTCCGGAGAGTGAAATTATTCTCGGTGATGAATACGCATACATGTATGCATACTATGGTGCTGCTATGCTTGACCTTGGCAATCAGGACATATCCATGTATAACAACAGCAGTGCATACTTCAATGATATGTTTGAAAACTGGCAGAAAAAATGGCGCAGAGAACATCTGCCCATAAAAGCGAAAAGAGGTGAAACATAATGCTACCCTATCTAAGGAGCAAAAACACTACCGAAATTCGCAGTATCGAAAGCTTTGGCGGTCTCAATACTACTCACGCTCACCGTACCAACGAACTGACCGTCTCCCATAACACAAGCTCCGAACGATACCCTTCCCTATGTTCTGCCGCTGTTCCCGTCACCTCAAAAGCACTTACATACAAAGGACTTGGCGGCGGTTATTTCAACAAGCTCTACACACTTGAATACTCCGGCGAGGACACGGGAAACATCTATTTGTGTCATGACACACGGGAAACAATAATTTCCGATTTTTCTTCTGCCGACGAGCTTGCAAAACCCCGAAAAACAGCATTCTTAAAAAATGAAATCCTTGTAGTGCCGGACAACATTATATATAACACCAACTCAGATACCGTAAAAAAAGGTTGTGTAATACAAAGCCTAAACCGCACTACAGCTCAGAAAAAGTTTGAAAAAGAATCTCTTACCGACGACAGTATGCCAACCAAGTACAACACATGGTATTCGGCATATTTTTCGGGGAATTCCATTGTTTCCATGCATGCCGGATACCGTCCCTCATCCACTACGTACCAGTTCTACAATTTTTCGCTTACAACAGAGTTCGAAATCGGAGATGTGGTAACGGTAAAAATGTCTGTAAAACCTATTGATGCAACCCAGGACAGCGCCTACAGAGCCTACGTCAAAAAAATGGCAAACGGTGTTACGTTAAAAATCAAAGACCTTGTTAAAACAAGTCACTCTACCCCATCGGGAACAGTAACGGAATACACCGAAGTAGTCTTTGAGGACGGAACTTTGGATTATGGCGGATACAACGAAGTGTTTGTGCTAAACATCTCTGTAGAAAAGGGTATTCCGAACTTTGTGGACATTTGCTCCCTTGACAACAGAATGTGGGGAGTTACCGCAGACACCATTCATGCATCAAAACTTGCCAATGCTGCCCAATGGCAGGATTTTACCGCAGACAGTTACGGGGTGCTGCCATCATCATCATTTGAAACCGGTGTGGAAAGCGACGGGAATTTCACCGCAATTTGTGCCTATAACGGTGCTATTATTGCTTTCAAGGAGGATTGCATACACAAGGTATACGGCAGCGAACCAAGGGAATTCACCGTATCTCGTAAGGACTTCCCGGGTGTGTGCGAAGGTGGACGGGATACTTTGGCTAATGTGGCAGGTGTACTCTACTACAAAGGCAAAAACGGCATCTATGCCTATACAGGTTCAATACCAAAACTCATAAGCAGCGACGTACTACCCGAAGATGCAATATGCACCCACGCCGCGGGTGACGAACGTTTCTATTATGTTGATTGCGTTTTGGGAGAAACGAACAGCATATATGTATACGACACCCTTTACGGCATATGGCATGTACGACAGGGTATTTCGGATATCAAAAAACTCCTTTCTACACCGGACGGCGTAAAAATGATTACAACCGACGAGGTGCTGAATATAAATTCCGATTCTTTTGGAGAATGGTCATTTACATTGGGATTCGGTGAAAAGGAATTTGCTTCCAAACACATATGCAGTGTGTACTTCCGCTATTGTCTGGGCAAGGATTCAAATTTTGATGTTTATCTAGAAAATCGACACAATACATACAAGCTGACTTCTGTCTTTGAAGAAACCGAAAATAACGTAATTCGCCTAAGGTTGCCCGTATCCTGCGACCGCAACCACAAACTTCGTTTTACGGGTAAGGGATTTTTTGCACTTAATTCCATTGACATAGGCTTTAGAGAAACAGGAATATATGATTAAGGAGGATAACTATGACAGAATACAAAAAGAAGAAACAACTTATAGAAGACAACGAGGATATGTACTTTTCGGAGTATGACAAAACCTTAAGCTACGATGCCCTAAGCCGTGTGGCAGAGGCAAAAAGGGATTTTATCAATGCCGCTAAAAATAACGACAAAAAAGCCATGACCAAGGCAAACGACGTGGCAAATGCAGTGCGTGCAAAATACGGCAATTACACCGGAGGCGAAGACGGCAGCGAGTATCATCCGTTCAGCTACCATAACGAAGATTTTGATAAGTACGAATCAAAATACGAGGACGAGCTTGATGCCTTATATAGCAGCATTAAAAAGAACAAATCGGAATTCAACTATAATTACGAAAAGGACCCGGTATATCAGGCGTACAAGAGAATATACCAAACACAAGGCAACCTTGCTTACGACAGGGCTTTGGGCGAAAATTCTCTCAGAACAGGCGGTATTGCAAACACCTATGCGCAAAGTGCCGCCAGCCAGGCATTAAACTATTACAACTCGCAATTAGCTGCAAAAATACCCGAGCTTTATGATGCCGCATATGACAGGTACGTAAATGAACAAAAGGACCGTTATAACCGCTACAAGGACTCCTATGACATTATCAAAAACAGAGAAAACAGAGATTATCAACGTTACCTTGACGGCATAGAAACAAAACAGAATAACCGAAACTTTGGCTACAAGCAGCAAAATGACATTGCAGACAGGTTGTTTCAGCGAGAAAAATTCGAGGAAGAACTGGACTCCAAAAATTATGCCGACGCTTTAGAAAATCAATACAAAATCAGGAAAGCAGAGCTTGACAGCAACTCGGACACACGAGATATACTGTACGATATACTCCGTGATGCCGCAGAGGACGAAAAGTGGCGTTGGGAATTTAATCTCGATGCGCACAAACAAGGCTACCCTGCTTACAAAGGCAACATAGGAAACGAAAACATTCTTCAGTATGCACGTAAAATATTCGGAAATGAAAATCTCACGGAAGAGGATTTGTACAGAATTCTCGGACTGTAATGCTGCAATTATGATTTTCATATAAAGTCAAAGCCACCGATTTGAAATATCGGTGGCTTTCAGACTGTCGAAGAACCCGACTTTGCGTTAGGCAAAAATCGGGTTCTTCTTC
>CAYXPV010000228.1:0-3758 GCA_964467285.1 uncultured Oscillospiraceae bacterium | reverse complement strand
GATAAGACATTATGTAAAGAGTTTAGGTACAACAAAACACCTAGAGGTGTAACAGGTTGGGTTGTTATAGAAGATGATTTATCATGCCATTTGGCAGAAACATTACATAATAAAGCAGAAGTATTAGATTGTGGTGTGTCAATAACATCAAGTATATAAGGAGAATATATGGAAAGATTAGACTACGAAAAAATGTTAACGGAAATTGAGTTAAAACTAGAGAGTGGTATTGTAGACTTATTAACACTACCTCATGCTACCAAAAACCCACGTTTAGAAGAATATGTAAGAACATACGCTTTGGCTAGAGAGTATTTAAAAGATAAAGTAAAGTGTAAAAAATATGAAGAATTACATTTGGTAAACTCAGAAATTATACAAGAAGAGGTTGAAAATGAAGGTTAAATTATTAAGTAAAACTCCGAATATGCTAGATGTAGTATATACTGGTGCTAGAACCTGCTATAGTAGTCAATCACCATTAGATATGTGGAATGACGTTGATGGTATAGCTGACGGTAAAAAAGAAAATCTAATAAGCAAGGTGTTTGAAAGTAGACATTTGAGCACCTCAGAACATGCATATTTTACATTTGCTATAGAAGGTATATCACGTGCTTGTTCACATCAACTAGTAAGACATAGACATGCAAGTTTTTCTCAGCAATCACAACGCTATGTAGAAATAAAAGAAGACAGTAATACCTTACTTGATTTAATAAGTGGTTTCCCTACTGATGAAAAAATTGACAAAATGAAAGAAATAGCCAATAAATATTTTGTAGATGTAACAGAAGACAATTATTATGGCTATGTACATTGTTTATGGCAGTATACATTAAGAGTTGCAAACGGTGAAAAAGCAGAAGACGCTCGCAACTCACTACCAAATGCAACAAAAACTAATCTTGTAATGTCTATGAACTTACGTGAATTAATCCATTTATGTAATGAAAGATTATGTACACGTGCTCAAGGTGAAATAAGAAAATTAGTCAAAGAGATGGTACAAGAAGTGGTTAAAAACGAAGAATGGTTAAAAACTTACCTTGTACCAAAATGTATACTTCTTAAAGGATGCAATGAACATAAGAGCTGTGGGTATTACGAAGCTTTATCACAAAGGAACAAATAGCATTCCTTTGTGATTTTTTATTTTACCCTTAATACAGTTTGAAATGTTTTGTCTACTTATTTTTAAGTCTTTACTAGCTTCTAAAATAGATGGATATATTTTATTATTATTTAAACATTTTACGTTTTGTTTTTTAGGTTTTGTATTAAGAATATTCTTTATCTCATATTCAGTTTTTGTCAAATATGTTTCGTAGTACAAAAATCTATTGCCATAAACCGAATAATATCCTTCATTTATACATGAATTGCGTATTTCAGCGCCACTACATTCATAATGTCTACTAGCCTCAGCAATAGAATTAAATATATTATTGTCATTTAAACAAATAATACTTTTTATATTATTCCTCTTTAACATTCTTTTTTTAATATCATCTTTTGTACTATCTATATATTCATCATAATACATAAAATGTTTATTTTTAGTTTCTAATATTTCCAATGTGCAAGAACGTATAATGCCACTTGTAGAAACGCTATAATATATAGATGCATCTTTCACCGAAGGAAATAAAATGTTATCTTCTAGACATATCACAGCTCTATTTTTATGTGGTGTTTCGCAAGCTTTGGGATTTTTATTATAACAAAAATCTTTACCGTAAAATTTATCTAACCAATACTGTTCGATAATATATCGTTCTTTTTCTATACAAAATTCTATAACTTCAAATACAAAATTTTCTTCGCCATGACAATTGTATGAATTTTGCAAATATTTATTATGATGTTTATTTAGTCTTAATTCTCTAAAATGTTCATACGTTTTTCTTCTATATAAATTATTGCTACTTCCCACATAAATTTTGTTATTAGCTAAATTTCTAATTTGATATATACCAGATTTATATTTTATATATTTATCTTCATACACTTTAGGTTCGTAAACTCTTTCAATCATAATTTTAACTCCTCATATAAAGAAAACTCTTGCTATTATGATGACGTGGAGAGCAAGAGTTTGTAATTATATTTTACTATAATTATTTTACATATTCAACTGTTCACGTCATCATTTCTATTATAGACAAATATAGAATAACAACAATTATGCTTTAAAATCTAGTTTTTTACGCTCGTGCATTTTATCTCTTATTTTTGTACTTGCATTGTTTAAAAATACAGGTATCAAAAATCTACTGGTTAAAGTTGCAACTACTAATGGGAAACCTATTTTAACACCAGCTTTTACAGAGTTTGGGGCAGTTAAGTTATCTGCTACCGTTTGTGCAAAATCGGCAGTGCATTTAGATATTGCACCAACTATAGTTAAATTTGTAGTAGCTTTTAATAAGTGTGATATAGTTTGTTGTTCACGCTGGTCTTTATCAATCTTTTTATTGAATACGGTTATGCCTAGACCACAGAGCTCAGCTACAGCGACATGTATAGTGGGCAGAGTGCTGTTTATAAGTTTTTCATTTTTAGGGTCTAAAACTTTTTCATATATTTTCTTACCAGTTTTAGACTGTGCAAAATTAGATAATATTTTAGATATTTTACCCATTGATATTTAATTTTCTTTTACCATATTTTTCTGATACATCGTGAACTTTTTTAGCCAGAGGTGGGTGTATTTGTTTTTTTATCATTGAATTGACTACCACCAAGCCCATTAAAAATATTCTACCTAAAAAATTAGTATACCTATTAATTAAATTTTCTGGCTTATCATTTAGTTTGTTACCCATAGAAGTAAAAAAATCAGTACCACTTAATTCTTGTACTGATTTATTAACACTTTTATTGAAGGGTTTAAGTAAAGCTGTGCTAGATATAGTTTCAGATATACCACTTGCTATACTAGACGAGGCACTGTACGCACTATCCCATACATTTTTGCCTGTTGCCATAATCGCTAAAGGTCGCAGTAAAAAATTTGTTGTATTCGCTGTATTTACACTTACCTTAGCCGAGTTGTCACTAATTTTAGTGAAAACCTTTTGTATACGTTTATTGTTGTTTATAAAATTGGCTGTACTTTTAGCCAGTCTATTTATCATGTTTAGTCTTTCTCTGTTTTTTGAAGACAATTCTATTGTAGCACAAACAAAATATGTTGACAACATATAAAAATGTGGTATTATAAAAATATACAGAAAAAGAGGTGGGCGTAGAAGAATTGGCTGGTTTAATGGCTGTTAATGGATTATATCGTCATTGGACCTATAAAATTTTAAACTTTGTAATTGTAAAATTAGGCGGTAATAGTGACAGATAAACGAAAGGAATACAAAACAATGATTTGTAAAAAATGTTTAGTAGATAGGTGTTTTATGGCAGGACAAGGTTTCCGCAAATGGACTTGTATCAAATGTGGCAAAGAATTTGAACACCATAATACAGATACACCAAAGATTTGTAAAGAATGTAGTGAAAAATACAACTTATGCGAAAAATGTGGCGAGTCTATAGAAGAGGTAAACAATGCACATAACTTATAGACCAGAAAAACAAGTAGTAGGACTACAAGCAGGTGTACCACGTGGCATTGTATGTGAAATATCTCCACAAGAAGGCGATAAACCACTCATTACAATTTTATGTAGACACTATAGTTCACAATTAAAAAATAAAATGTTTATACAAGACATGTTAGAAGCATGTAAAATATGTGGAAT
>CAYXPV010000227.1:0-3771 GCA_964467285.1 uncultured Oscillospiraceae bacterium | reverse complement strand
GGAAAGATTATGCTGTATGTATTTTTAGATATTGATGGTGTTTTAAATACATCATCCGAATGGAAGAGGATGTATTCTCTTAATAGTAACTGCATAAGGAATTTTGCAGAATTTATCAATAAAACAAAAACAGAGGTACGCATTGTATTAACTTCATCGTGGCGTACTGGATTTTCATACAATCAAAAGAGTTTGCCACATATTATAGCTTTGGAACAAGAATTAGCAAAATATGCGTTGAAATTATATGGGAAAACCCCTGTATCTAAAGATAACTCACGAGAAAAAGAAATAGCTGATTACATAGATATATATGATGTGAAAGATTATATCATTATTGATGATGATATATCTTTATTTCCAAATTTGAAGCAAAGATTGTATATTACAGACGCAAGAACAGGATTTACAACCAAAGATATAAAGATATTATTACGTAAAATATAGTCGTAAAGAAGGGGATTTTAACGATAAAAATATAATTTCTACCATTTTTTAAACTCCAAAAGTGGTAGGATTTTTTGCATCCTTGATGCCGAGAGAAATTTGAACAAATATCATTACGAAAATATCTATAGAAAATTCTGTGGGTGTTTTGGTATTAAGGGAGGATAAAAGGATGAATAACATTTCTATACAGGACTTTGCTGTTATTTTGAAACAGGAATTGCTGAAAAGAAAATCTAATTGGGATATTAGAATTGAGGATATTAAAAAGACAAATGATGTTATACAGACAGCATTGGTAATTATGTCAGATAAGACGAACATTTCGCCAATAATTTATTTAGAATCTTTTTTTACACAATATGTAGCAGGGTGTGAATTAGAGATGATTTTGGATGGAATAGAACGATTATATGATGAACATAACATGGATGATGCATATTTTGATATGAATCAGTTTTTTGATTTTCAAAAAATAAAAAAGAGAATATGTTTTAAGATTGTTAACGCAGAAAAAAACAAAGAATTATTGCGAGATGTACCACATCGATGTTATTTGGATTTTGCTATTATTTATTATGTATTGTTACCTGATGAAGAATGTTTGCAAGGAGTGGCGAGTATTCTCATAAATAATAAGATGTTGGAATGTTGGAAGATGACGGAATGTGATATGTATGATATTGCATTTGAAAATACAAGATGTTGGTATAAATATGTAGTACGTTCTATGCAAGATGTTTTGATCGAAATGTTATATAACGAGTCGGAAGTATCGTTAGAAGAGGGGCTGCATGATTTATGTGAAGAAAAAGTAATGTATTATGCTTCTAATCAGACTAAGGTTGGTGGTTCATCATTTCTTTTGTATAATGATTTGTTAGAGAAATTTGCACGAGAGCATGGCAATTTTTATATTCTACCATCGAGTATACATGAATTATTATTTGTGCCTTGTGCTCTTGCTGATTTAGATGAACATGAATTGTGTGAGATGGTAGGGGAAATTAATCAAAATTGTCTTGATGCACAAGAGTTTTTATCAAATAATATTTATAGATTTGATGCTGATAAGAAAGTGTTAGAGATGATTACAAAGTAATATAAATTTAAAATAACCAGAGCGAGTTCTTCTCAATCTGGTTATTTTTTGATGTTTGACTTTTAATTGTTGAATGTTTAAATAAAAGAAATATTACATTCTATTTCATAATCAAGAGAAAAGTCGCTTCGTAATTTTTACGAAGTGACTTTTCTGTTTTGTTATTATCACTATAGTTCAAGTGCAACTACGAAACAAGTGCGAAAGGAGAAGTGTTATGAAAGAAATCCAATATAATAAGAATTTAAGTCAAGAGCAATGGGAGCAGTATCATGAGATATCTATAACAGATATTGGCTTACATGTACGCACTCACAACGTAATGAGGCGTGCTGGCTATCATACACTTGGAGATTTGATAGATTCAACTTCAAGTGAAATATTAGAAGCGATGTTACATTCTAAAGTTGAACAGGACAGAAAATATAGTAAAAAAGCTTTAAAAGAAGTGGAAGAGAATCTGAAACAAAAAGAATTAAGACTTCTTACAGATGAAGAAAAACAAAATGTTATAAATTCACTTACAGAGACAGAAAGGCTACAGAGAGAGATTTTGATTCTCACGTACGAAAAAGAATTAGCGGAAAGCAGAAGTGTGTACGCAGAGGAGAGATTAGAAAGACTAATTAGAGAGAGAAAGAATAAAGATGAGAAAGTGATCCAACGAATCGAGAAAATCCTTAAAACAAAGCCGAATCCTTTGCCTGAGATTCTTAAGAATATGGTTTACAGAGATAGCAACATACCGTTTTGTGTCATCTTCGAGCTGAACAAACAAGGATGTAAATTAGAACAATATTATGATGATAATAAATCGCTAAATGATTGTTGTGAAAAGTGTATAGAAGAATTTATAAAAGGTTATTTAAATAAATTGTAAACGAAAGGAATACATATGCAAGAGATGAGTTTTTTTATGAATAGAAAAGTTATATTAGACGATGGAACGGAAATAGAAGAATATAAAGCATGGATGTGTGCCATGTTATTGAGGACATCACTTTTTAAGGAATATAACCTAACGATTACATATAATGTGCCTATTTGGAAAGTTGCTTATAAGTGTGATGATGGAAAACATAAATCTTTTGATGAAATGATGGAAGAAAATTGCCCGGATAAGAAAAAGAAATTTGATTTAGTAGTATGTCGTCAAAATGAAGTTTTAATAGTTATAAATTTTGATTCAAATAGTGCAAAGAATACAAATATTCTTTTGCCATTATTGACATTTGAATCTAGTAATATAAAGGAAGAAACGATAAAAACAATAGTTGAATGGCTTTCAAAAAAATTATCTACTGGAGAACAAAGTAAATATTTGTATTGTCCTACTCGAAATAGAAAAATTAAGAGGATACCATTAAAAAGACGCTTAGAAATAGTTGAAGATGAGTATTTAATTTCATAGAAAGGAGATATAGGTAAAATGTTTCAACCAATGATTGTAAAAGAAACAAGTGAAGGATTATTTCGTTGTGAAATACAAGATGAAATGCTTGCACATAGAGAAATAGAGATTGTAGGTGATATCAATGCTGAATCGGTATATTCAATTATTCGACAGTTGAGATATTTAGAAAGAGTAGATGCAGATGCTGAAATTACAATATTTATAAATAGTCCAGGTGGAGAGGTATCAAGCGGGCTTGCCTTATATGATGTGATGAAGGCAATTTCCTGTCCAATACGAACGGTGTGTGTAGGTACTGCTGCGAGTATGGGGGCTGTACTCTTTACTGCAGGAGATAAACGAGAATTGCTTTCTCATGCGAGAATTATGATTCATGACCCGTTGATTTCTGGTGGAATTGGGGGGAGTGCATTGCAGGTACATAGTATTAGCGAACATCTTCTACGTACACGTGAAACCATGGCAAAAATTCTAGCAGAACACACAGGAAAATCAATAGAGGAAATCTATAACAAAACGGCAAAGGATACATATTTCTATGGCGAGGAAGCTGTCGAATTTGGTTTGGCAGATAGAGTAATTGATAAGATATAGGAAGGGGATGTAACATGAGAAAAGATACTTATAGAATTCTAGCTCAAGGAGAGTTGAGAAATAACAATACATGGGTAAGTGGGATTAATAACAATGATTTAATAGTTGGGGTATCGGGTGCAGGTAAAACAAGAAATTATGTAAAACCGAACTTGATGCAAATGGATCACTCATTTGTTGTGGCAGATACAAAAGGAAATCTTATTCGTGAGAT
>CAYXPV010000226.1:0-3773 GCA_964467285.1 uncultured Oscillospiraceae bacterium | reverse complement strand
AATTGGGATACATGATAGTCATGCTGGAAAAGGAAGTTTTGAAGATTTTATAGAGATGGCAAAGGCAACTAGGCCAAATAGAATGTTTGCAGAAGAAGATTTATTGTATCAGGAAAAATATGAGTTGCCTTGGGCCGATCCTTTTAATACCTTTGATGATGTGTATTCAAAAGTGATGGGGGAACCTGTATATGCGTCTGCAAAAGAAGATGTACTTGACCGTATGAAACAAAAATATGCAAAGCAAATTGAGGAAACGGAAGCAAGATGGGAAGAAGCGGAGAAAGAACTGATTGATGCTTATGGTGGCGAAATGACTGTGGAAGAAATTTATGCCTACGAAAATCAACAGCGAGAGCCTTTCGATGATATGGATGAAATAAGTCGTATACAAAATGAAACTTACCAATGGGAGCAAAATGAGGTAGAAAATTTTGATTTCAAAGAGATGTTTGCTGAACAGTATCTTTTATTTAGAAAGTTATATTTCCAGGTGGATGGATATCTCATAGATAGAATGAGTTATATCATAGAAGGTATGCTCGATATCTATCTGTATCAAAAGGGATTATCTGGATTTTTAGATGATGAATTATTTTTTAAGACCTTCGCAATGCTACGCAAAACCACGGGTCATGTGCAGAGTTATCTACCAGAGGAAGTGAAGTAATATGATTGGAATTAAACAAGAATTTTATAGCAGTCTTCGCGATGACTATATCAAAAAGGGAACAGACTCCTTTTTGTATCGATACATGGAGCAGGAAAAAAAGAAACTTCTTTTATCGGGTGAGAAAAATGTAGGTTCAGGAAAAAGAAGCGATGCATATTTACAGATTAAGATGTATGAACAAGATTTACAGGTGGGGAAAATTTCCCAGACAGAGTATCTGATGTCGCTTCTTCAGATGCTTTTAAAGGGAGATAAACTTCGATTAAAAAAAGAAACTCGCCAAAGGATACTTGGTTTTGCACTAGAAATAGAGGGAAATAGTTTTTTTGATGAGAGCAAGCGAGATTTGGATAAATACAAAAATGTGATAGTCAGCTTGTCGAAAGTAAATGAAATTAAAACAAGGTGGGAGAAACATCTAAACAAAGAATGTCTAGGACAAATCACCAACGAGCTCTTAGAGAGTGCATTAACAGTGGATATACAGACTTTTTTATATGATGTAGGATATCCGGTAAATGCAAATAGGAAAATAAATACTGCTCGTAAAAAAGACCGAAACCTCGATATGCTGACTGCATATTGTCAGGAGAATAATATCGTGCTTCAGCAGCAACATGCTGGGGAGAGGCAGTTGTTGACGGAAGAACAATTACGAGAATATCAGAAATTATTTGAGCTGTTGCAAACCTCCGATAATATGGATGTGATAATACCGGTGCAGGTGGATGCTGTGACCGGTGCAGGAGTATACATTGTGGGAAAAAACAATATTTCACCAAAGTCGGCAGTTTTTAAGAATATAAAAGGAAACTGCTGTTATGCATGCTTTCTGGTAGATGGCTTAGGTGTGGAAGATTATAAGGGAATCAGTAGTTTTTCCTGGTTGATTAATGATGAAGAAAATAGTCTTTGCAACTTGCCTGATTTGGAAGAAGCATTAAAGTGGTTTTTGTATCTTAGAGCAGAAAATATGGGAGATTTTCAAGAACGAAATGGCAAGGCACCCAAAGACTGCCCAAAGGATTTTTTATGTTATTTTGAAAGAGAAACAAAAGATGAATTATATGTTAGTGCAGAAGAACTAGAAGAAGTAAAAGTAATGTTTGAATAAAGTACTTGCATAATAAGAAAGAAGAAGGATACATTATGAAAGCGAAAATATTAACATTAGACGATATTTTTATCAAAAAGGCAGAAGATTTATTTACAGATAGGGAAATACCACGAGAGGCCTTTTGGAATGTGTACAATTCTATGAAGCCAGGTGATGTTACTGCAATTGGTTATTACGGTGTAGGTGGAATTGGAAAAAGCACGTTACTTAAAAAAATTGCCCAAGAGATTGACGAACAAAAAAAAGAAAGCAAAGGCTTAGATCATATTACATATAGTTTTGAAGAGAATACAACGAAGGAAGTTTTTTTGTTTCGGCTTTCAAGAGAGATGTGTTTACGAATCAAAGGCTTATCTTTTCCAATTTTTGATGCGGCGATTGCCCAAATATGTAGTGTAAGTAATAAGGATATTGAAAAATTAAAAAAAGAAACAGAGAAAACCTTATTAGAAAATCCAGTAGTGGATATAGCTCTTGATGTTGTAGGAGATTTTGTTCCAGGCGCGGGAACCGTCACAAAAGCCATTAGTGGTATTGTTGAGTTAAGTAAAAACGTAAATCATAAATGGATAGAAGAAAAGGGTACGGATGCAAGACTCTATAATTTAATAAAAGGAGTTCAAAAACCAGCAGATAGTGAGATGTTAATTAAAGAATACTTACATATCTTTTTTGTTTATGATGTAAGTAAATATATGATAAAAAGAACCAGACCACTTGTCATTTTTTTAGATGGTTACGAACGATACATTGATAATTTAAATGCTGCAGAGTTGGCGGCAGGTCAAGATAACTGGATTCATGCAGATTATAATCGTCTTGTTGACATTCCTAATACATTATGGGTTGTAGCAGGGAGAGAAAAAATAAACTGGAATAAAGATATTTTGCCTGAAAAGAATTTACATTTAATGGGAAACTTGGGTGAAAGGGATGCTGTTCATTATTTTGAAAAAGCTGGTATTACGGACAAGAAGTTATGTGTACAGTTATATGAGTTGAGTCATGGCACACCGGTTTATATGGATATATGTGTGAGGACGTATAATGAATTAATAAGAAAAGGTTGTGAACCAGTGATTGAAAATTTTGGAAAAGATACATCTGAAATAGCACATAGATATCTAGGATTTATGGATAAACCGACTCGTAGAATGATGGAATTAATTGCATGGTTACCAAATGCATGGACAGTAAGAATGGTAGAGCGTGTTGCCGATAAGTTAGTGGGCTATAATTCGTATATTCCAGAGCTTCCTGTAATTTTGAAATTATCATTAGTTGAAGCGGAGGGCGCTAGATATAAACTGCATGAAACCTGTCGTCAAGCGGCAAGAGAAGTTTGCGATAATACAGAGAAAATACAAGATGCGATATCAGAATACATACGAAAAGAGCTTTTTGACAAAGAAAGTGAAGAAGATGCATGGAGTATGTTGTATTGGTTGTTTGAAATATTAGAATCGGCAATACATGTAGTCTTTACAGAAGAAGAAATATCCATGTTTTGGGATAGATTAGCTGAGTTACGACCATATGAAGGAGATTTATATAGAAAAGCTGCTTTATCAAAAAAAATACATGAGTGCATCTCTAAAAAAGAGTATTCTCCGGTATTGGTTGTTCGTTGTGCAAATATTCGAATTGAAGATTTATATGCATTGGGCCAATATGATACCGCAGAACAATTGGCTAGTTCAAATTATCGTTATGCGGTGGAATATTTGTCTGAGAAATCAAAGGAAAGATTGAAGGCAATGGCCCTATATGCTGACTCATATTATCATAAAGGCTACTATAAGAGGTGGAAAGACTTATATGAACGGTGCTATAAAAGAAGCAAGATGGTATTAGGAGAAGAACATCTAGATACACTTATATCACTGAATAGTCTTGCAAGTGCGTATGGTTCGGTAGGAGAGTATGTAACGGCAAAAGAATTATGTGAACAGTGCTATGAAACAAGAAAGAGGATATTGGGAG
>CAYXPV010000225.1:0-3810 GCA_964467285.1 uncultured Oscillospiraceae bacterium | reverse complement strand
CTATACGCCACCCTGCGTTCTTTGCCCTTGCGCTGAAACGGTAGGACCACCAGGAATAAATATCCGTCATATCGGGGTAGAAATAACGGAAGGTATCGGTAAATCCGGCTGATTTAAGCTGTCGGAATTTATCTCTTTCCTCATCGGTAAAGCCTGCGTTTCTTCTATTGGTCTTGGGGTTTTTTAGGTCTATTTCCTCAGCGGCAACATTAAGGTCACCGCAAATAATTACTGACTTCTTATCCTTTAATGCCACCAGATAGTCCCTGAAGGTATCCTCCCACTCCATGCGGTAGTCGAGACGTTTAAGTTCATTCTGTGAATTGGGAGTATACACGCAGACAAAATAGAAGGAATTAAATTCAAGAGTGATTACCCTACCCTCTTTGTCGTGTTCCTCAATTCCTATTCCGTAAGACACAGAAAGGGGTTCTTCCTTTGTAAACACGGCAGTTCCGGAGTAACCCTTCTTCTCGGCATAATTCCAGTATTGATGATACCCCTCGGTAACAAGGTCTATCTGCCCTTCCTGAAGCTTGGTTTCCTGAATACAGAAAATATCGGCATCAAGTTTATTAAATTCATCGTAAAAATTTTTACCCGTTACGGCTCTTAAGCCGTTTACATTCCAGGATATAAACTTTTTCATAAATACCACCTCTTAAAGTTTGGATTTTATTCTGTCGCCCAAAAAAGCCGCCAAAGCAAACTTCAATATATCAAATGGAACAAAGGGCAACACGCATACAGAAACAGCGTACCGTATATTTGATATTCCGGTAAGTACCATATACCATATAGTGCCCAATAAATAGCATACCAAAAGTGCCAATGCACTAAAGAGTATTTTAACCGCAATACCTCTTCTGCCGGACAAAGCCACAAGTGCAGCTACCGGAATATAGGAAAGTATAAACCCTCCCGTAGGTCCCATTAAGGCTGAAATTCCTCCTTGAAACCCCGAAAAAACAGGAAGCCCCACCAGTCCGAGCAGGATAAAAACTCCTACCGAAATCAGCGACTCCTTCCAATCGGCTATGGAAGCTGCCAAAGCAACCACAAAAAGTGAAAGACTGAAAGGCACCGGCCCCAGGGGAATAACGATTGGCGACAACACGCAAATGAGTGCCGTAAAAAGCCCACACTCTGTAATAGTATGTATTTTGCTTTTGTCTTTAGCCATAATCCACCTCATAAAATCCATTGAAATAAGAATAACATAAATGTCGGATTTTGTAAAGATAAAAGCCTGTTAAACCAAAAAAAATCACCACTTCAAGAGAAGTGATGATTTGATTGATTAATAATTCCTATTATCGGGGTTCTGCTGTCTGCCGGGGATGTTCTGTCCATTGGGATTGTACTGTCCGCCAGGGTTGTACTGTCCGCCGGGGTTGTACTGTGCATTTGGATTGTACTGACAATTGGGAGCATAAGTTCCATAGGTACCTGCAGTATATACAGGTTCACTTTGCTTGGGTTTTTTGAATATAAGAATTATAAAGATAGCGCAAACCGGAATTGACAATATTAAGCCGAGTATAATTCCTGCACCCAGACAAGCAAAAAATCCACCGATTGCCAAACCGGGTTTACCTTTAATAAAACCACAGATAAGGGGAGCCGCACCTGTAAGTACACCTGCCAAAAGCGCCCCTAAAATAACAGTATAACCAGTCATCTTCATACCTCCTAAAACATTACATTTTCATTCACATAATAACACATTGAAAAGTATAATTCAATACCCTTTAAATATTTTTACGAAAACAAAATCGGAAGAAAACTCTTCAACAATCATTTAATATAGTGTTATCAATCCTACCGGGTCGAACCTTTATACTGTTTCTTTAAAAACCTCATATTTCGTAAGTATGTACTTCTTCCTCGTTACCGCTGTTTAACGAACGGTACATAGCATTTAACACAAATACCGGTGCAACAAGGTCTTTGTATGAATGGGGTTGTTCGCCGCCTTTGAGCATTGTGTAGTATTCTTCGAACTCTTCCTTGAAGCCATTGGGGAATGTAAGGTCAAGCCCGATGATTTTATCATGACAGCTGATACCTGCACCGTAAAGATAACTACCTTCCACATAGCAAGTATTTATATCATATTCATCATAACGCACTACACCGTTGTATGCTTTGCCGTTATTGAACATTTTGACAGACTTGGGATATTTGCCAAATATTGTTGTCATAACCTGCGCAAGATGCTGTGTGTAGAAGAAAAATCCGCCATGGGGATTATCCATATTGATGGGGGCTCTCACAAAACCGCTGTAAACTTCGCCATGGGTTTTTTCCTTTACATTTTTTGCAAGTTCACGTACATTATCATCAAATACGCACATAGAACCGCCGCAAACCTTGACATTATTATCTTTGAGTTCCTTCATAAAGGCTATAGCATCTTCTTCGCTGACGGTGATTGGCTTGTCTATAAACATGGGTATGCCCTTCTTGATATAGGGCTTGGCATATTTATAATGATTGTCGCCGTGACGTGCATTTACTATGATGGAGTCGGCTTCTTCCACAAATTCATCGTAGGACTTCATCATGTATACGCCGAATTCATCGTGAAGCTTCTGCATGGCTTCCTCCTCGTGACTATATACACCGAGGATTTCAATATCGTCTACATTCTCCTGAATATGCTTTATAAAACTGTTTGCATGGCTGTTTTCACAGCCCAATATTGCTACTTTATACATTAACTGTTCCTCCGTTTTTTCATAATTGTTATGGAGATTCTTCGCTTCGCTCAGAATGACATTTTAATTAAAACTTAACCGGCATGGGATTCTGTGCATGTGCTTCTTCGGTAACTCTTATGATGTCTGCCGCCATTTCGGGAGTAATCTCCAAAGGTGTACCGTCTACAAGCTTGTCGTAGAGCTTTGCATAGAACTTTTCAACCGCCGAACCGAAAGCTCCTACAACCAGTTCACCGCTTTCTTCGTGACTTACAAGTTCTTCAGAGCAATATGCTGGTGTTCTCTCTTCGGTTTTGAGAGGTTCAAAAATAACGGGACGAACGGGGTTTTCGCCGTCTACAATATATTTTAACTGATATTTATCGGTGAAGCATTTGAATGTACCACGGGTACCATGAATTTTGAGTGTATAATCAGGGAATGCATCTGTGGGGCAAATCTGTACTTCTACCATAGGTTTGCCGGGTGCTGTGAGAATCATTCTTACCCAGTCTTCAGCATCACCGCTGGCAAGAGCGTTGTGCATCTGGGAGTATACAACGTGAGCTTCGGGTGAGAAGTCAAGAAAATCAAGAGCAAAACCGATGGGGTGCGGACCTGTGTTGTAGGTACAACCTGCCATCTTGCACTGAAGTGTCTGCCAGTCCCAACGACGGGCAAAGCCATTGTATGCAATATCTACGGACAATACTTCGCCAATCTTGCCACTCTTTACAACTTCTTTTGCAAATTCATAGTAAGGTGTGTAGAAGCTCTGCTGGAATACTGCAAGAGTTACACCCATATCATTTGCCGTTTTTATAAGGTCACAGCATTCGTAGTAACTGCGTGCCATGGGCTTTTCCACAAGAACGTTAAAACCGTGAAGAAGTAAATCCTTGGTTATGCTGTAGTGCATTTCGGAAAATGTAGAATTGAGCACAAGGTCAATACCGTCAACTCCAAAAAGCTCTGTGTAGCTTTCATATACTTTACAACCGGGAAATTCCGTAAGAGCTCTTTCACGTCTTTCCGGATCCAATTCCACAACAGCCACTATATTATAATTCTTGTTGGCTTCGCTCCAGAAGTACTTGCCGTGGATATC
>CAYXPV010000224.1:0-3827 GCA_964467285.1 uncultured Oscillospiraceae bacterium | reverse complement strand
GCCATTATACCGCAGTAACCCTCAGCACCGTTTTCTATGCTTTCCAGAAGTGTCTGACAATTAGCGTTAAGGAGCTTAAAAGTACTTCCTTCAAGTAGTTTGCATCTTTCTGCTATAACAGCTGAATCACAGCAGGTGTCTTTCATATAGTAGAATCTTCCCGTTGAAACACACCACTTAAGTATTTTGGGTGTCACAAGTCTTTTGTATGGGTGAGGACATTCGTAAAGGCCCAGTTTTGCGTCCTTGGGGAGCATTGAGATGAGCTTTTCGGCATTGGCTATAAACACATCGTCGCCTTCATTGTCAGGGTCAAGACGGTTTGTGATGAAGATAAGGGCATCTGCGCCGGATTGCCATACGGCGTTAAGCTCTTCTGCCTGCTTTTCGATTGTATCGCTTGTATGACCGGAGGAAACTACCGTAAAGGTTTTGCCGTGTTTTGCTTGGAGTTCCTTTGCCCTTTGGTAAACAACGCGGTTAAGCTCTGCCTTTTCCTCTGTGGAAAGGAAGAAAATTTCGCTGGACTGGCATACGGAAAATATTCCTGTCATGCCGTTTTCAAAGTACCAGTCAACATATTTTACGGCGGTATCATAATCAATGGTGCCGTCTTTTTTGTATGGGGTTATCATAGTGGGGAAAATATCCATTTTTACACATCCTTATGTCAGTATAAGCTCATTGTATCACAGAGAATAGTTACACACAAGCTATATCACAGACAAAGTTTTACAAAAATCGGACATTGTGTTGCGGCGGATGCCGAGCTGTGATATAATTATCCTCAAGGTGATATAGCATGAAGATTGTATACAAAGGAAAATGGGAATACGGTGGAATCAGTAATTTATATATAAAACAGCTGTGGAAGGATTCGGATATTGCTTCTGCAAATCCAAAAGCACACCATCACAGATGTTTTGAGCTTCATATTATAGAAAATGGACATCAGATTTATGAGTGTGACGGAAAAGAATACCGAGCAGAAGAGGGTAGTCTACTTATTATTCCGCCCTGTAAAGTTCACAAAGTCATTGACAGAGTCAGCGGAACAAGGAAACATTCCATAACCTTTTCCATAGATGACTTTAGTATGTTTGAGGCTTTTTCAAAGGAAATAAAAGAGCCGATTCTGGTTAAAACTCCGGAAACCATAACAGAAAATATAAATTATATAAATAAGGAATCCGAAAAACATCTTAGGTTTTCCGAAAGCCTTATTGGCAATCGTATTACTGAAACTGTGGTTCATATAATGCGTATATGTGGTTTCCCGGAAGAAAATGTTGATAAAAATCCCATTTCGGAAGATGTGCGGTTTTCTTTGGCAAAGCAGTATATAAAGGATAATATTGAATTTAAGCCTACCGTGGAGGAAGTGGCGGCATATTGCTATGTGAGTGCCAAACAGCTTTCAAGAATTTTTGCATCATACGGTATAACACCATCGCTGTATATAAAAACTCAAATAGCATCATATGCTGAAAATCTGCTTTCCAACAGTTCATATACATTAAAAGAGATAAGTGAAAGACTAAACTTTTCAAGTGAATACCACTTCAATTCTTTTTTTAAAAAGTATTCGGGCATAACCCCCGGCGAATACCGTAAAATGATAAAAAACAGTCTGTAAAAAATTACAGACTGTTTTTAGTTTACAGCGTTATTATGTTTGTTCCCTTGGGAATGGTCTCGCCATTGAATACGGCAGATACATCTTCGGGAATTTCTGTTTTAAGATATATCTTGTTGCCTTCTCTGCGCCAATCAACACATATTCTTCCTTTTACGGTATCTATATGACCTTTGGCGTAGGTGAGAGCTTCAAAGAATGCAGGTTTTATCTCTACCTTTTCGTAGCCGGGTTCAAGTATGTTTATACCGACGGCGGTTTTCATAAGGTAAGACATAAAGTGGGAGTACATATGGTGATTTTGTGAAAGGGACATATCCCACATTTCGTGAAGGGTGGTTGCTCCGGAGCTCAGCCAATCTATATAGGAAGGATATCCCTTGGCGGTAATTATTTTGTATGAATACTCACTTAAACCGCAGATATCCAGAGCTTCGTAGAGATATCTTAAGCCTGCCATACCGCAGGTGTGGTGGAAATCTTCTTTTTCCACAAGGGTTTTAAGCTGGTTTTTAAGTGGTTCAAGATTTTCGTACAGACCAAAGAAGATTGTCATAGCCACCGCTGCCTGACTGTCTACGGCGCATCTTCCGTCGGAATCAATATATTTATTGATGTATGCTTTTTTCTTGTTTTCGTATTCTTCCCTGAGGGCTGAGTTATCCATACCTGCAAGCTCTTTGGCAAGGGCTGTTACGCCGATGAATTTGGTTTGAAGTATGGTGTTGATTACGGAGGACTTCACCCATTCTTCTCTTGGCTTCGGACCTGCCCAGTCATCAAGACCGAAGTCCTTGCCGTATTTTGTTTCAAGGAAAGCAAGGTACTTTTCAAAGTAGGGTATGGAATTTATCAGAGGCTCCTTATCACCTGTGTGTATATATATTCTGTAGGGTATTTCAAAGAGTATTCCGTCAGATACGGGACCGTTGCCCCAGTCGTAGCCCCAACCGGGTGTAGGCACAATACCGGGAAGTTCACCCGATGGCTTTATCGCATCATATATATCCACAAGCCATTTTTTTAGCATATTCTCCATTTCAAAGTCTGTAAGAAACTGCTCCATAGAGCTTTGGGAGTCGTTGCACCAACCAAGCTTTTCTCTGGTGGGGCAATCGGTTATGCAGTAGTAGGTGTTGGAGTATGTAGCCATAATGCCCATGTCAAAGAGGCAGTTTAAGTCGTAATCCGAACACTCAAAGTGGGAACGTCTTTTTATATCCTGATGGGTAAAAATACCGCAAATTTCAATTTCGTCCGGGCTTGAAATACCGCTTACTTCAATGTAGCGGAAACCGTGGTAGGTAAACATGGGGGAACGGGTTATTTCCACACCGGAGCAAATTATTTCGTCAATTTGTATTCTGTCATTTTGGGGGTAGTACATTGCGGCTCTTCTGTCGTCGGGGTTACCGTTTTCGTCGATTGCTTCTGTGTGGTACAGAGTAATCTTCTGACCGGGTTTCCCTTTTACTGTGATGCGACTGTAGCCGGAAATATTCTGACCTATATCGTAAATAAATGTACCCCTGTCGGTGGCTGTAATCTCCACGGGAGTATATATTCCGCATTCTCTTATGGGTTCACAGGTGCATTCCCTGAGTGTGCCTTTGGGAGGTTTGGTATCTGTCCGGGCATTTTCCCAAGCGGTGTCGTCAAAGTCTGTGCCGTACATTGCTTCGTCATAAAGACGGGCATCAAAGATTTCGCCGTTTCTCAGCTGATTGTATACTATGGCGGTATGAGGCAGGCACTTCCAACTGTTATCGGATGAAATAACTTCTTTGCCGTTTACTGTAAGCTTCAATATAAACTTGGGGTTATCCCGCCAATCTGCCTTGTGATAGTCCCACACATTTTCTATACTTTCATTGTAGAAGCCGTTACCAAGCTGAACCGCTATGGCATTTTTGCCGACCTTAAGAAGGTTTGTTACGTCGTAGGTATTATACCACAGAGTTTTTTCGTAGTGGCTTACCGGCGCAGTAAACAGGTCGCTTGATATCTTACAACCGTTTATATAGCAGTAACCCATACCGAGGCAACAAATATATATTTTTGCATCTGTTACAGAGTTTTCAAGGGTAAAGCTCTTTCTAAACAAGGGTGCGGAGCTTGCATCGGTACTGTCAAAGGGCAGAGAGCTCTTAATAAAACTGATATTTGTAAATGGCATAGTTATTCTCCTTGT
>CAYXPV010000223.1:0-3871 GCA_964467285.1 uncultured Oscillospiraceae bacterium | reverse complement strand
TGCGGCAATGCAGTGCATGAAATGCGGACGGGATGTGGAAGCCGGTGAGGTGTTCATATTCCGCATGACAGGGGTTTACTGGGGCATTCCGATGCAGATGTGCTTGTTCATGCCGTGATGGATGCGATGCTTGGCGCAGTCGCTATGGGGGATATCGGTAAACTTTTTCCCGACAATGATAACAGCTTTAAGGATGCCTGCAGTATTGAACTTCTTAAAAAGGTCGCAAAAGTGATTAAAGATGCAGGTTATGATGTATCCAACATAGACTCCACAGTTGTATGTCAGAAACCGAAGCTCGCTTTGTATATCGATTCCATGAGGAAAAACATTGCCGATGCTATCGGAACAGATGTTAAAAATATAAGTGTTAAAGCTACTACAACCGAGAAACTCGGATTTGAAGGTGAAGAATCGGGCATATCCGCCCAGGCGGTTTGTTGCCTTTATAAGATAGGAGAATGATTATGCTTACGGATATTCAGATTGCGCAGAACGCAAAAATGGAACACATTGGTAAAATTGCCGCTAAATTGGGGCTAAACGAAGACCACATTGATTATTACGGCAAGTATAAAGCCAAAATTAATCTTGAAGTTTTCGATGAACTCAAAGATAAAAAAGACGGTAAGCTTATATTGGTTACTGCCATTAACCCAACACCTGCCGGAGAAGGTAAAACAACTACAACCGTCGGACTCGGACAGGCTATGAGTAAAATAGGCAAAAATGCTGTCATTGCATTGAGAGAGCCTTCACTCGGACCTGTTATGGGTGTAAAGGGCGGTGCTGCCGGCGGAGGCTATGCACAGGTTGTACCTATGGAAGATATCAATCTTCACTTTACGGGAGATATGCACGCCATCACAGCGGCAAATAATCTCCTTGCCGCAATGCTGGACAACCATATCAAGCAGGGCAACGAGCTTGGTATTGACACTACAAGCATTGTATTTAAAAGAGTTATGGATATGAATGACCGTTCATTAAGAAACATAGTGATAGGTCTTGGCGGAAAGATTAACGGTGTACCACGTGAGGATGGATTTATGATTACCGTTGCTTCCGAAATAATGGCTATTCTCTGTCTTGCAAGTGATTTGCAGGATTTAAAGAATCGTTTTGCCAAGATTATAGTTGCGTATACCTATGACGGCAAACCGGTTACTGCAGCAGATTTAAAAGCTGAAGGTGCAATGTGTTTGCTCATGAAAGATGCTATTAAGCCAAATCTTGTACAGACTCTCGAAAATACACCCTGTCTTATGCATGGTGGTCCTTTTGCCAATATTGCTCACGGCTGTAACAGTATACTTGCTACAAAACTTGCTCTTAAGCTTGCAGATTATACTATTACCGAAGCAGGTTTCGGCGCTGATCTGGGTGCGGAAAAGTTTTTGGATATTAAGTGTCGTTTTGGCGGTCTTAAACCCAATGCCGTAGTAATTGTTGCTACTATTCGTGCCTTAAAATATAATGGCGGAGTTAAAAAAGATATGCTTAAAGAAGAGAACCTCGAGGCTCTCAAAAAGGGTATAGCTAACCTTGGTAAGCATATCGAAAATATGAAGCAGTATAACGTTCCTGTAATTGTTGCCGTAAATTCTTTCTTTACCGATACAGAGGCGGAAAAGGCTTTCGTTGTAGATTACTGTAAAGAAAACGGCGTTAAATGTGCTATGTCCGAAGTGTTTGAACATGGCGGAGAGGGTGGCGTTAAACTCGCTGAACTTGTGTGCGAAACCGTAGATAATGAAGAGAGCAATTTCGCACCCATTTATGATGTTGAAATGTCTATTCAGGATAAAATTAATGCAGTTGCTACAAAGATATATGGTGCTGATGGAGTTAATTACACTTCCAAAGCTATGAAAAAGATTAAGCAATTAGAATCTTTGGGACTTGACAAGGTTCCTGTTTGTATGGCTAAAACTCAGTATTCTTTATCTGATGACCCTGCATTACTTGGTGCACCCGAGGGCTTTAATATCACAGTAAGAGATGTTAACATTTCAAACGGTGCAGGATTTGCGGTATGTCTTACCGGTGATATCATGACAATGCCCGGACTTCCCAAGGTTCCTGCTGCAAATAATATTGATATTACAGACGATGGTGAAATAGTCGGTCTGTTCTGATACGGAGGATATATGAAATATATTTCCAATTCGCCGGAAGAAACCGAGAAAATCGCGTTCAATCTGGCTAAGAATTTTAAAGGAAATGACATCATTACTCTGGACGGTGATCTTGGAGCAGGTAAAACTGCCTTTGTAAGAGGTCTTGCGAGAGGTCTTGGTATTGAGGATGTCATTTCAAGTCCTACATTTACAATTGTAAACGAGTACAGAAAGGGAAATATACCTTTATTTCATTTTGATGTGTACAGAATAGAGTCCTCGGACGAAATGTATGACATCGGGTGGGAAGACTATATTTCTCAAAATGCAATTGTTGTAGTTGAATGGGCGACTCTCATTGAGGATATTTTTGATGAAAATGTAATTAAGATATATATTTCCAAAAATCTTTCTTTGGGAGAGGATTATAGGGAAATTGACATTGAAGGGATTACAGAATAATGAATGTTTTTGCAATGGATACATCGTCATTAACTGCTACTGTGGCTGTTTTGTGCGATGATAAACTTTTAGGTGAATACACCATTTCCAATAAACTTACACATTCTCAAACCATTCTTCCCATGACCGATGAGCTTTTAAAAAGTCTGGGTATGTCGCTTAATGATATGGATGTTTTTGCTGTTTGTGTAGGACCGGGTTCGTTTACCGGACTAAGAATTGGTATGGCTACAGTTAAAACATTTTGTCAGGCTCTTAACAAACCTGTAATAGGGGTTTCTTCATTAGATGCCATTGCTTACAATTTTGCATTTACGGGAGAGCATACCGTTTCACCGATTATTGATTCCAGAAGAAACGAAGTTTATAATGCACTTTATAAAGATGATGTCAAGGTACTGTTTGACAGGCATTTACATATTGATGAGCTTTTGCAGGAACTTAATGATACAAAAACAATTTTCTGCGGTGATGCAGCAATTTTGCATAAATTGAAGATTGATTCAGCCAACAATCCCAACTGGAAAATTGCTCCTCAGCATTTGCTGTTGCCGGGTGCCGCAAGCGTTGCTTACTGTGCCTATAAAAAGGCACTAAAAGGGGAGTTTGATGATCCGTTTACGTTAAACCCCGTATACTTACGTAAATCACAGGCGGAAAGAGAACTTGAAGAAAAAAACACCAGAATGGAGGATATAAAATGATAGCTATAGGAAGTGACCACGGTGGATTTGAACTTAAATCCATAATAAACAAATATTTGGAAGATAACGGATTTGAGTATGTTGACTGCGGTACATATGACGAAAACAGTGTAGATTATCCCGATATTGCAAAAGTTGTTTGCAAAAAGGTTCAGGACGGCGAGTGTGACAAAGGCATTCTCGTGTGCGGGACCGGGATCGGTATGAATATGTGTGCAAATAAGCACAAGGGCATAAGAGCAGCACAATGTCACGATACATTCAGCGCAAAGATGACACGTATACATAACGATGCCAACGTACTTACTATGGGCGGCAGAGTTGTTGGAAGTGAACTTGCAAAGGATATTGTAAAAGAGTTTCTTACTAATGAATTTGAAGGTGGACGTCACGAAGCAAGAATCAGCAAGATGATGTCTATTGAAGAATAAAAAACAGGGTTTAATCCTGTATGAATGCTGTTATATAAAGCTCGTTGGTGCTGATAGTGTTATTACATCCGAGTTTTTCAGCTTTTATTATAAGATAAGGTAGGTATAGATATGAACAGAAAATTTTTCACTTCAGAGTCGGTTACAGAAGGTC
>CAYXPV010000222.1:0-3911 GCA_964467285.1 uncultured Oscillospiraceae bacterium | reverse complement strand
ATCCGGGAGGAGGATCTCCCGGAGATCTTTGAGCAGTATGACCTCCTGGCAAAAGCGATGATCCGGCGGGAGAAGGAGGGGATGAACGATTTGCTTAAAAGCGTTGTGCGGGAGGGTACAGGTTCGGGAGCTCAACTTTCCAATATGGATACATGCGGTAAAACAGGTACCACGGACAATAACAAGGACCGTTGGTTTATAGGATATTCTCCATATTATGTTGGTTCGGTATGGTTTGGCTACGATAAGCCTCAATCAATATCGGCAAGCAATAACCCGGCACTTGCAATATGGGAAGATGTAATGTCGCAAATTCATAAGCCGTTGCCGTCCAAATATTTTGAGCGACCGGACTCGGTTACCGAGCGTACCGTTTGCCAGCGCACAGGTTTATCGCCCAATGAAGACTGTTCCACGGTGTATCAGGTGGCAGATAAAACCCGTTCCAAAACTCTGTGCAAGGGTAATCATGGATATATAGGTACCAAACCATATAAGGAGATTCCCGGCGAAGAGGGTGAAGAAACCGAGGGTGAAGAAACCAATGGTGGAGAACCCGGAGAAGAGGGAACCGCCCCGGGTGATGTGCCTACTGCCGGTAATGAGCCTGAGCTTTAGATGTTTTAAAAAAAGAATAAGTAAATATGAATTTAAAAGTCGTACGAATCGTACGGCTTTTATTTTTTTGAAATTTTTTTAAAAAGTAGGCGAAATGTGTAGTACAAACGACCTAAAATAAAAACAGGACAGGCAATGTCCTAAGACATCTTCAAAAATAAAACAAGGAGGTAACAAATGGAAAAATATGAGCAGAATGCCACCGTTTATTCGCCAAAAATAGGTAAAGAGCAAATAATTAAGGCAACAGAAACCCTCAATTCCTACAAGCGTGCAAAGGCTAACCTTGAAAGAAGAATTGTGGAAAATGAAGAATGGTGGAAGATGAGGCATTGGGAGCTTATACGTAAAAAGCATACCGATGACCCGGAGCCTGCTTCGGCGTGGCTATTCAACAGTATTTCCAATAAGCACGCGGATGTTATGGACAATTATCCCGAGCCGGGAATATTGCCTCGTACACGTGATGACATGGAAGCTGCCAAAATTTTGTCTGAGATTGTGCCGGCAGTACTGGAGTACAATGGGTTCGAGGAAACCTACTCCGATGTGTGGTGGTACAAGCTAAAAAACGGAACCGGTTGCTATGGAGTATTCTGGAACAGCTCACTTTGCTCGGGGCTTGGAGATATCGACATAAGAGGTATTGATATTCTCAATGTGTTCTGGGAACCGGGTATAAAGGATATTCAGAACAGCCGAAATCTCTTTACTGTGGAGCTTGTGGATACCGATATACTGGAAGGAATATATCCGGAGCTTAAAGGTACACTTGATACCAAGGTGGATATAGCTCGGTATCTTTACGATGATGGGGTAGATACTGCCAACAAAAGTGCAGTAGTGGATTGGTACTACAAGAAATCGGTGAACGGGGTGCCGGTTTTGCATTATTGCAAATTTGTGGGTACAAATGTAATTTACGCTTCGGAGAACGATCCTGTCTATGAAAACTCAGGATATTACAATCACGGTAAATATCCCTTTGTATTTGATCCGCTTTTCATAGAAGAAGGGACACCTTGCGGATTCGGATATATTGATGTTATGAAGGATGTACAGATGTATATTGATAAGCTCAACCAGATAATTATCAAAAACGCATTGCAGGCAGGTAAAAGACGTTTCTTCATATCCGATAACACGGGAATAAACGAAGAGGAGTTTGCAGATTGGTCAAAAGAGTTTGTTCACGTGGCAGGTAATATTGACGAAAGAAATCTCAAAGAAATAAGTGTATCTCAGCTTGATTCCGGTATTGTTGCCGTACTCAACCAAAAGATAGACGAACTCAAGGAAACCAGCGGAAACCGTGACGTTTCTCAAGGCGG
Source organism: uncultured Oscillospiraceae bacterium (assembly GCA_964467285.1). Lineage (GTDB taxonomy): Bacteria > Bacillota > Clostridia > UMGS1810 > UMGS1810 > RGIG8748. The sequence goes on along the minus strand of CAYXPV010000222.1, from coordinate 1,962 downwards.
TGTTTCCGGAGGTGTTACGGCGGCAAGTGCCATTGCGGCACTTCAGGAGGCAGGAAGCAAGCTTTCCAGAGATATGATTAAAGGCTCATACAGGGCTTTTAAAAACATTAATTATCTTATAATTGAGCTTATATGCCAGTTCTACGATGACAGCAGAACTTTCCGCATATGCTCTCCTGACGGAACTTATGACTTTGTGGATTTCGAAAAAAGTCGTATAACGAATCTCTGGAGTGGCAAAAAGACAGTTTTCGATATTTATGTTACAAGTCAGAAGAACAGTCCATTTTCCAAAACGGCGCAAAATGAACTTGCCAAGGAATTGTACTTAGCAGGCATATTTGACCCTAAGCAAGCTTTACCTGCACTTGTATGCCTTGAAATGATGGATTTTGAAGGAAAAAACAATATCATGGCAAAGGTAAGTGAAAACAGTGCAACACATCAGCTTCTCCAAAAGCTTTCCGAGCAAAACAAAAAACTAAAAGAGCTTGTGGATATGGCATACGGCTCGCAAATTTCGCAGTCTGCAGAGGTGTTGACGGAAGCAAATTCCAAGGCAAATACAACAGGCAGCAAAAATAAGCTTGAAGATAATTTTCTGGGAGCATCAAGACTCAAAGCCATAAGAAAGGTTACAGGATAATAAGGAGGAACAATATATGAAAGAAATGAAAAAAGCATATAACAATAATATTTATTCCTTTGAATGCAGAATGGATACAAGGTCAAATTTGACATGTAAAATTCCACTTCCAACGGGAAATCAAAAGTGTGTAAAGGCTATATATTGGGCGGTTTCCAACGATGTCACGGTTACTGCTACTATTTGTAGAAACCCAAATTCCGCACTTACCATATGGGAACCGGTAAAACCAAATGCTGTTTTGTCCCCTATGGTTACAGCAATGAAATTTGATAATCCCACAAGTTTTTACAAGTATGTTCAGTTGTGGGTTATTATGGAGTAGGGGGTGATATTGTGGCAGGAAATGTTTGTATATCCAATAGTTCAGAGAGAATATATTGCAAAGTTAACCCGGTCGATATGCCGGTAAGCGGTGTGGTAACACCCACCAGTATTCAGGATGCCAAGGCTGATACATTTTATAAGTTCGGAACGGTAGGATTTTTGAAATTCCAGTTGACTGATGTATCTGATATTGCTTTTCAGGAGTATATTTTTGAGTTTACACCTTCAAAGGAAGATATGTATTTTGCCATAACTTCAAAATACCCCATTTATTGGGTAAGACCTATCACACTTACTGTGGGACATTTGTATCAGGTTTCTGTAGTTAACGGCATTGTCATGTGGGTGGAGGTGATTCCCGAGTGAGTGTGGCACGTAGAGTTCATATGGCAGACAATGAGTACATCATTAAACAGGAGGAACAGGCGGCTAAAGATTCTTCCAATGATACAGGGGAAACTGAAACCGCCACGGAAGAATAACACAGGAAGGGAGATATTATACATATGTATGGTACAGTTAAAGACGGTAAATTAAAGATTACGGAAGGAAACTTTGTGAGTTGCAAAGTTGAAGAGGATGGCGAGGTTTATTATATAACATGCTTTAATCCCACAAAGGAAGAACTCAACAAAATGGGTTACTTCGAGCTCACCCCGGAGGCAGAGCAAGCTATCGGAACAGATGCAATTTTTGAAGTATCCGACAATATGGTATGCGTTAAAAATGAAGAAGCATAAGTTCAGCAAAATAATAGTTGCATTGTGTATAGCAGAAATTGCATTTATGCAGTTTTGGGCTATGCGCATTGCAAGCCACAATATGTTTTTGGTGACGGGACTTCTTACGGCAAATCATACGGTGTTTGGCGGAGAACTTTTGCTTTTATGCCTTAAGCGAGTTATGGAAAAAGAACCCCCTCCCAAGAAGAAAGAAAAGACTAACTATTAAAAGTCAAGAGAAAAATTGAAATTTTTTAAAAAGATTTT
>CAYXPV010000221.1:0-3919 GCA_964467285.1 uncultured Oscillospiraceae bacterium | reverse complement strand
CCGTAAATCTTAAATCCCGTAAGGGAGAAACCGTCGGGGCACTCAAGGATGGGCTCTACATAAAGGAAATCCTCACGGTATTTACGATATACGGATATAATCTTTTTTAGCTTGTTTATGTTCTCCTCGCTAAGAGAAGTCATCTCCATCCATATAAGGGGATTTGAAACCATAACACTTGCAAAGATATAGTCTATATCGTAAGTGGAAGGTGCAAGAGCATCATTATACTTATCCTTATTACGCTCGGGATTTAATACTTCAAACTGCATTTTGGTGCTTGGTATGTACTTGGAAAGCTGCCATAGATTTCTAAGTGTTGCGTGTGGATAGTAATTAACCCAGTCCGTGTATCTGTTTTCTACAAAGAGCTCACCGTATTTGCGGTTAAAGAGATATCCAAGACGTTCACCTGCAGTTATATCCAGATTGAAAGTAACCTTTCCTTTAGCGTGATTATCCACATATGCCAAAAACGAAAGAAGGTTTTCCTCGGATTCCTTATCATTAATAATAACACCGTCAATTTTGAAATGCTCAATGTTGTAATTGTCATATAAGTCGCAAAGGGTCCTGGCATCCTCCTTCCATGCTTCGTAGGAGTTGTTGGCATCGGGAGAAAACCACAACCCGAGCTTTATGCCTTTTGAAGCTGCATACTCGGTAATGCCGGAAAAGCCGTTGGGGAATTTTGTTTTGTGTATATTCCAGAATTCCTTGTTTTCTCTGAAGCCAAAGTTCCATACGTTACTTTGTTCCAAAACGGAATTTGCGGTAGCACCTTGCTGCCAGCCATCATCAATCTGTACAATATCCACTCCGAGGAAATGTGCCTTGTCGATTTCCTTCTTGACAAATTCTTCGCATACACACTTATCCTGGCTTCTGTCGCCCCAAGTGTTGGAGATAATGTAGGATGTTTTCTTAGCGTATTCATCGTTATAATATTCTTTGATTTCCTTACATGCATCATCTACAACAACACCTATTGCAACGCTGTAGGAATAGGTATAAAAGTCCTTTGAAAGTCTTGTGTAGTCTATACCAAGAATAAGGGTATGCATAATCTGGGGTGGTTCTGCTTTTACGTTGTATTCATCACGCCTGCCCGTTAAGGAGTTCTTTACTACAGCAAGCTTTTCACCGGAGAACTTTTCGGTGAATATAAAAATATTTCCTCTGTGGCAGGTATTACCGTGGTTATTAAAAAGCGGTGCACGGGTTTCACTAAAAATGAAGTTGGTGTTGTCGGTCCTTGACATAAGTTCTATAGCATCTATATCCACAATGTTGGACTGTACACCAAAACCGTCGGTGTATTCTTCGTCGGCTATAGTACCTGCAATATTGGCACCATCGGAGGCTTTGTTTTCGTTTTTAATTACTGTGTATGGCGCAGCCTTGATGCCGATTCTGCTTTCGCAAAAGCCGCCAACAAGTTTGAATTCCCACACAATATCTGCTGTAGATGTTTTAAAATTAACAGCATTTTCCGAGAATGAAATTTCGCTTCCCGAAAGGTCTATGCCGGGGATATTTATAAGGCTCTCCCCTTTTTCACTTTCCCAAAGAAAGCCTGTGGTCTTATTTAAGATTTCACTCTTAACGGGAAGGGAATTTTCAAAATAGATTGTTCTTTTGATTAAGTTGTTTTCAATTGTAAAATTCATTGCTATTCTCCTTAATATACATCATCGGTAAGAGTTATTGGATTAAGCGGGAAGGGATTGTAGTCTGTAAAATCAACTTCACCGTAAAGCGCTTTAACAAAAGCTTCCATAGTTTCCTTATTGTAGCTGTAGCAATTCATATAGGTGTTTGCCGCAGTAAAGTAATTAAAGAATATATCGGGACTACCGAAAGATACACCAATGGACTTTTCCACACATTCGGTCATAATAAGTCGCATCATAAAGCACTTGTCACCAAAGAAGAAGGGACCGCCTGCAGGGGCGTGGAAGCCTATGTACGTGGTATACAGGATAAGGTCGTAATCCTTTAAGGTTTCGTTGTCCTTTTCTTCAAAGCCAATCTGTATATCACACTGCGCACCGTGACGTTCAAATTCTTCGGCAAGATATTTATGGTTTTCTTCGCACCGTTCGGAATAACCGATATGTACTACCTTTACCTTTTTGATGTTTTCCTTTTTGACAGGTATAAGCGAAAGGTTGTTCCGCACCAAATTCATACCCTTTTCGGCTACATCCTTTGCCACGGTTGCCATATTGTCAAGAATTTCCTGCCTGCGTTCTTCGGTGGCAAGGGGTATCTCACCGCGATCAAATATGCCGTACTTTTCTTTAAGATTAAGAACTCTCATACAGGCATCGTCTATACGACTTTCGGGAAGCTCACCCTTTAAAACGGCTTCTTCCACTATGTCAATATACTCAAGACTTACAGGTCCCAAAATCATATCTATGCCTGCTCTTAAAAGTTCAACACAAAGCTTCTTGTAAGGGTAGATAGCTGTAAGCCCCTTCATATCGGTATCGTCGGTAAATACCACACCTTCAAAGCCCATTTTTTCCTTTATAAGTCCGGTAATTACTTTGTGGGAAAGTGTGCAAGGAAGATAGTTTCCGTTTACCATAGTATCGTCTACCGCTTTAAAAGTGGAGTGACCTACCATGATACTGTCTACACCTGCATCTATGCAAGCCTGAAATTCCTCGCCCTGTGTTCTTTGCCATGCCTCAAAGCTTGGTGAATAAGAAGATGTACAAAAGTGCGGATCGCGGTATTCATAGGGGTCGGCACCGGGGAAATGTTTTGCACAGGTAGCAACGCCTGCAGACTGCACACCTTTTATAAATGCGGCAAGCATTTTCTTATTCTTCCCCACATTGCCGGAGAGAGTTCTGCTGTCTATAAACTTGCCTCCGTTATCCACAACGGGACTCCAAAGCCAGGAAAAGCCTATAGAGTGGATATCCTCGCCTATTGCCTTGCCGTAACGGAACGCAAGGTCCGGATCATCTGCCGCACCGAGGGAAGAAAAACTCGGAAGCTCTCCATGTCCGTCTATGTTACCCTTGGCAAGTCCTCCTGCGGCATCTACTGCAGGGATAATGGGTATAGACATATATTTATTAATTATATTTATGTGATTGGTGTACATATCGTCTTTTCTGCCTTTAAGTTCGGGATTGCCCAAAGACTTTTCAAAGGCGCGGTACACTTCTTTTGGATGGTTCATAGGCCACGTGGCACCGTAAACATTGTTGGAGAAATACTCTTCAACCTGTTTGATGTCATCAAATTCGTCAAGAAGCATATGACGAAAAACCGCTGTCTGCCCTATTTTTTCTCTTAATGTAAGTTTTTTAATATCTATTTTCATGGCAAGTATCTCCGAACTGTTAAATCATTATAAAAAAGGAATTTATATCGATGCCGAGTGTCCTTCGGAACACTCGGCAAAAGGTGATTTTGAATATTATTTAGAAATCTACTTCTGTATCGTAGTAACAACACTTCAAGAGTTTTTCCATTTCTTCTACAGAAATCGGACGAGGATTGGAGCCTGTGCAGGCATCGGCAACTGCGTTTTTGGCAATTTCGGGAAGTCTTTCAAGGAATACTTCTTCGGGAACAAAGCCGTTTTCGCAGGGATAGCTGTCTGAGCCGTAGTTTTTAATGCACTGGGGAATATTTAATGCATCGTTCATTCCTTTTAAGTATGTAATAAGATTTTTAACCTTTTCGTCATCGTTTGCTCCGCCAAGTCCCATATAATCTGCAATCACGCCGTAACGTTTTTTTGCTGTTTCGTTCTTTGCGTTGAATGCAATTACTTTGGGAAGGTACATAGCGTTAGCCGCACCGTGAATAATGTGTGCACCGAAATCCTCAAAAATTGCACCTGTCTTATGTGCCATTGAGTGAACAATACCAAGCAGTGCATTGGAGAATG
>CAYXPV010000220.1:0-3922 GCA_964467285.1 uncultured Oscillospiraceae bacterium | reverse complement strand
CTTAAGGAAGCAGGTGAGGGAATTGATGCAAGTAAGATTTACATCAACGCTCACGGCACAAGCACACCCTTAAATGACAAAACAGAAACAAGAGCATTCAAGAACGTTTTTGGTGACGATGCCTATAAGCTTCATGTAAGCTCCACCAAGTCCATGACAGGGCATCTTTTAGGTGCCGCCGGTGCGGTAGAGGGTATTGCCGCAATCCTGGCTCTTGGAGAGAATATAGTTCCTCCTACCATCGGTTACAAGGAAAAGGACGAGGAATGTGACCTTGACTACACCCCCAACACAGCGGTTAAAACCGAGCTTGAGCTTGCAATGTCCACATCTTTGGGCTTTGGCGGTCACAATGCCTGCGTAGCTTTTGCCAAAATCTGAGGTAGACCATATGAATACTCACGAAATAAAGAAAATTCTTCCTCACAGAGATAATATGCTTCTTTTAGATGAGGTTGAACTTATAGATAACGTTGCCTGCGGAAAAAAGAAAATAACAGGTGACGAGTGGTTTTTAAAGGGACATTTCCCCGGTAATCCCGTTGTTCCGGGAGTGATACTCTGCGAAATACTTGCCCAGTCCGTGTGCGTATGCCTTGACGATATTATTGACGATACAAAGCTACCCTTTTTTACGGGACTTGATAAAGTAAAGTTCAAAAAACCCGTTCTGCCCGGTGACGTATTTGAAACCAGATGCGAAATCACCAAAAACCGTGACCCTTTTTTCTTTGCAAAGGGAGCAGGCTACGTTAACGGAAAGCTTTGCGTAAGTGCCGAGTTTTCATTTGCAATTACCGACAAAACAAAAAAATCGGAGGAATAAAATGGATTTTAAAAAGTTATTCAATTTTTTCAGTAAAGATGAAGAAAAAAACTGCAAAAAGTGCGGAGAGTCCTTTAAGTATACGAAGCTTATGGAAAATCATATGATTTGCCCTTCCTGCAACACCTATATGAGAATGGGTGCTATGGAGAGAATATCCGTTATTGCAGATGAAGGAAGTTTTAAGGAATGTGACGGAGACCTTAAAAGCCGTAACCCCATTGAGTTTCCCGATTACGAGGAAAAAATATCCAAGGCAGTAAGCCAAAGCGGATTAAATGAGGGTGTTGTGTGCGGTTACTGTACAATTAATAATAACCCTTGTGCAATTTTTGTTATGGATTCCAACTTTATGATGGGAAGTATGGGAACCGTTGTAGGCGAAAAGATAACAAGACTTTTTGAAAGTGCAACAAAAGACAATATGCCCGTTGTAGGCTTTACAACCTCCGGTGGTGCAAGAATGCAGGAGGGTATATTCTCACTTATGCAAATGGCAAAGGTAAGCGGCGCAGCTAAAAAACACAGCGACAGCGGCAATCTTTACATTACTGTGCTTACAGACCCCACAACCGGCGGTGTTACAGCCAGCTTTGCAATGCTCGGTGACATCATCATTGCCGAACCCAAAGCCCTTATAGGCTTTGCAGGTGCAAGAGTTATTGAGCAGACCACAGGTAAAAAACTTCCCGAAGGTTTCCAGAGAGCAGAATTTATGCTTGAACACGGCTTTATAGATATGATAGAAGAAAGAAAAAATCTTAAAACCACCCTCGGAAAACTTCTTAAAATTCATGACCGTGAAGCGGTGTAAGGTGAGGTACAGACTATGACAAATACAGAAATTAAAGCCTATGACCGTGTTGTTGCCGCAAGAAGCAACAAAAGGCCAATGGGCGGATATTACATAAGCAATATGATAGATGATTTTGTTGAACTCCACGGTGACCGTCGCTTTGGTGATGACGGAGCAATTATAGGTGGTGTGGGTACCATCGAGGGTATGCCCGTTACCGTAATTGCAATGGAGAGAGGCGAAACTCTTGAGGAAAGAATGAAAAGAAACTTCGGCTGTCCCACCCCCGAGGGCTACAGAAAGGCACTTCGCCTTATGAAGGAAGCGGAAAAGTTCAAAAGACCTGTTATCTGCTTTATAGGTAGTCCCGGTGCTTACTGCGGAATTGATGCAGAGGAAAGAGGTCAGGGAGAAGCCATTGCAGAAAACCTTTTTGAAATGATGGGTTTAAAAACACCCGTTATCTCCGTTGTTGTAGGAGAGGGAGGAAGCGGCGGTGCATTGGCGCTCGGCGTATGTGATACCGCTGTTATGCTGGAAAACTCCGTGTATTCCGTTATCTCTCCCGAAGGCTGTGCAAGTATTCTCTGGAAGGATTCTTCAAAAGCATCGGATGCGGCAGATGCCTTAAAGCTTACCGCGCAGGATTTGCTTAAGTTTGATATCGTTGAGAAAATTATTGAGGAAGAAGGAAGGACAACTGAGGAAATATGTAATGCTCTTAAAGAATTTCTTGTAGGCGAATTGAAAGCAAAGTCGGAACTTACAACAGAAAAACTTCTTGAAGAAAGATACAACAAATTCAGAAAAATCGGTGCTTGCTGACAAGGAGAATGTGTATGGTAAGAATAATAACAGACTCAGCGGCGGATTTTGAGCCCTGTGAACTCGAAAAATTTGGAATAGACTGTGTTCCCATGCAGGTTACATTCGGAGACACTCGGTACAAGGAGAACGTAAACCTTGACAAAAATCAGTTTTATAAGCTATTGGAAGGAGGAGTTTTTCCCAAGACTTCTCAGCCTACACCCTTTGATTTTGAGGAGATTTTTGAAACCTACGCAAAAAAGGGTGATGAATGTGTGGTTGTAACCATATCATCGGCACTTAGCGGAACCTATCAGAGTGCATTTATCACAAAGGAAAATCTTGAATACGACAACTGCTTCGTGGTAGACGGTTTAAGTGCAACCGCAGGTCAGCGTATACTGGTTGAGCATGCAGTGAAGTTAAGGAATGAAGGCAAACCCGCAAAGGATATTGCAAACGAACTTGAAGAGCTTAAGGGAAGAATTAAAATCTATGCCTGTATAGACACCCTTGAATATCTCTACAAGGGCGGAAGAGTTTCAAAGGCTGCCTATGCAGTAGGTTCTTTTGCAAATATCAAGCCTGTAATATACGTTTCCCGTGAAGGAAAGGTTGAGGTTTGTTCAAAGGCACTCAGTATGAAAAAGGGTATAGCCACGGTATGTAAACGGTTTGAGGAATTTAAACCCGATACCGACTATCCCATATATATAGTGTATTCAAATAAAAAAACAAACGGCGAGCATCTTCGCGAGGCAATTAAGTCCTGCGGATATGAAGTACCCGAAGAAAACCTTGTAAACATCGGTGCTACCATCGGTGCGCATATAGGCTCGGGTGCTTGTGGGGTAGTGTTTGTTTCAAAGTAATATAATAAGAGCATATCTGCTTGATAATCAGCAGATATGCTCTTATTGTTTTAGTTTTTAGTAGCCTATAGTTTTAAGATATTCTCTTATTTTCTTTGCATCACTTAAGGTTGTTTCCGTATCATTCGGGTTTTCGTGCCATACTTCGTTTTCTATTATTACATACTTGATGTCTGTTTTTTCAATTGCTTCAAGTATTGCCTTTACATTCTGTCTGCCGTAGCCTACGGGCTTGGATTCAAAGCCGTCCTCTTCCTTATCTCTTTCCACACCGTACTTTAAGCCCTTGCCGTCATTTAAATCGTAAATATTTCCTTCGGGCAGGTTCTTGCAGTCAAAGTCCATAAGGTGGATTATTTCTTCGCCTGCTTTGTATTTTTCTATGTATTCCACAGGGTTTGCACCGGCATAGTGTACCCAGCAGGTGTCAAATTCGGGGCCGCAGTATCCTTTTAAGTCCTCAAAGAACTTTTGAATAAATATTTCATCCCCCTGCTTTTTGAAGAATTCAATGGTATGGTTGTGGAACATAAGCTTAATGCCCTTTGATGCCATAACCTCGGAAATCTTCTTGAAGTCCTCAATGAGCTTGTCGTATTCTGTGGTCATATCTTCCTCGTG
>CAYXPV010000219.1:0-3952 GCA_964467285.1 uncultured Oscillospiraceae bacterium | reverse complement strand
GCAGATTATGTCAAAGGAGGAAAGTGACCTGGACGCGGTCACAAACTAACCTATGGGGGCGAGGAAACCTCCACCAATTCCGTTGCTACAATCTTTGCATGGACAGGCGCTCTTAAGAAAAGAGGCGAGCTTGACGGCATAGACGAGCTTATTACCTTTGCCGACAATATGGAAAAGGCTACCATACAGACCATAGAAGACGGCGTAATGACAGGTGACCTTTATGCGCTTTCAACTTTAGAAAACAAAAAGAAAGTAAATACAAGCGATTTCCTTGTGGAAGTAAACGAAAGACTTAAAAAGATGATGTAATAAAAGCTCAACCCCAACAAGATTTGTTGGGGTTGAATTTTTGTGTGTGCGAAAAATAAGCTTTTAATTATGTAATATTCATATTGACACTTGTTTTTTTATACTTTATAATACCATTAAACACACTTAAAATGTGAGGTGCACTGTATGGAATGGAAGCTTGCAATATCAGCAGAATTCAAGAAAATGGCAGAAGAAAATCAGCTCTGCATAGTACCTTTGGCATGTCTTGAACGGCATGGTGAGCATATGCCCCTGGGCACAGACGGACTCATCGGCGAAAAGATAGCCGTAGAAGCCGCCAAGATAGAACCTTGTATGGTGTTCCCCACCCTTTACTTCGGCGGTCAGGTCAGCGAAGCAACCTGTTTTCCCGGGGCGGTGGCACTCCCCAATAAGCTTTGTTTTGAACTTTGGGATAACATCTGCTCCGAAATTTCCCGAAACGGTTTTAAAAAGATTCTGTTTTTCAGTACTCACGGTGGAAATAATGGTGCGCTTATTCACTACGCCATGTCCACCATGGACCGGGATGTGGACTACAGCTTTTACTGGACAAGCTTCAACCTTGGCATGAGTGAGGACGAAACTAAGCAGATAGACAAAATAGAGCCTATAACAGGCCAGGTGTATGGTCACGCCTGCCAATGGGAATGTGACCTTGTGATGTCTGCCGCACCCGATTCGGTGGATTTGTCCTTGGTAACCTCCAAAGACACAATAGAGCCCTTAAACCGCCTTAAACACCTTGGCAGAATAGAAACAGGCTTCGGCTGGTACAGTCAATATCCCGACCACCAATGCGGAACCCCTGTAATTGCCACCAAAGAAAAAGGCGATAAGCTTATGGAAATATATATTAACCGACTTGCAAAGGATATAAAAATCATAAAAGAAGACAAAGAGCTTCCCAATCTCCGCAAAGAATTTACGGAAAAGAAAAATAAGGTAGGTAAATAATATATAACAAAACATCCCGATAATATTAAATTTAAATTCTACAAATCCGCCAAAGCGGATTTGCACCTCACTTCTTCACTATTCCTTATAACTTATAACCTGTTGACATTTGTCACTGACAAATGTCAATTTATACCATCCTGTAATATCCTTCCAAGTAATGCACCGGCACTACCCTTTCGTGCTTTGAGAGGTCAATTTTGTCAAAGGCTTCCCAATAGAGTTCTATGGCTTTTTCGCAAACCTTTCTGCCCGGCACCATGCCAGAAACTATTACAATATTTGCCGCATCCTGAAGGATGAAAAACTCATCGGAATCATCCCTTTCGGGCAACATACACGGCAAACCTATATCCTTAATTCTCTGACTCTCCTGCATCTTAATATTACGGAAGGGCTCAAAAACCTCGTTATATTTTGAATGAGTATTAATTTCTTCTCTTACGGAGCATACCGCTTTTTCAACGTAATCGGCTACAGTGTTCATAAGGGAAAGATACTTTTCCTTCCAGACATTATCGGGGTCTGCTTCCATACACACTAAGAGTGATGCCTGCATCTGCTGGAGAGCATACAAATGCCAGTATTCCGACATTTTTAGGGATTTTTCATAGGCTTCTTCTCTGTACTTTTTGTACATATCAAGCCAATGACTGTCTCCCGATGCTTCCCAAGCGGCAATGTATATCATAGGCAGTCTCAGATATTCGTGATTACCCAATGTATCGCCCCACATAATGTTTACAAGGGTTTTGCCGCCGTCATCACGCAGTATATCATAACCGGTTTCGGGTACAACGTTTTTCTCTGCTCTTCTTGCCACGGCGATAAGAGCATTTTTTATTCTTTCCTTTTCTTTCGGTGTGCAGTAACCGCCCTTAAACATTCTGTGTACACCAAAGATAAACATGGTATACTGGTCACGGGAAGAATCCACATAACAAGTTTTCCCGTCAAGAGGTGTAACGCCACGGGGTACAAAGCCTTCTGTTCTTACACATTCCACACAGTTAAGCATACCCGAAAGCAAATCGTGGGCTAAGCAAAGGGCACTATCCTCCCCTGTTTTTTCATATCGGCAAAGGCAGGCATCTATCATAGTGCCGCCGTTTATCATACCGTCCTCCATACCAACGGAGTAACCGCAGGAATTGGGGTAAGAACCCTCTACCTCTTCAGGCGTTGGAAAATGGGATAAATCCCTTCCGTGCTTGTGGTCATATATGAGCTTTGTATCGGGGTTATATACATTATTACATATGTAATTCCAAGCTATATTTATTTTCTCCATATGCTTTCTCCTATAATATCAATTCGTTTATTCCGATTTTTAATCACAGGTGCAGGAACGGTATCGGGATAATTGCAATACTCATCGGATGCCTTTATAAAACATTTGAAATTCATAAACACCCCTCCTCATTAATGATAATACTACCACAAAATTTTAAATATATCAACAAAAAAGGTTGTAAACTAATTTGTTACAAAATTAAATTTACAACCCTTCAAAATTATTTATTTTATCTTTTTACGTATGTAATCTGCTACCTTGCCCGGCGTACACCCCAAAGCAAAAGAAAACTCTTCTTCAATAAGTTCTTCTGCAGTACGCATTATATTTTCGTCCGTAGAAGAAAGGTGCTTATTTTCAGATTCCTTTTCCTGCTTCTTTTTGTACAGACACATCACAAGGAGCAAAAGCTTACGGCTGTCGCCGGAAGTTAATATGCCGTTAAATTCTTCCTGCCTTTCATTTTTTGCATCATTCCACGTTACCTCACCTTCGGCAGCGGAATCAAGCAGTTCATCAATCTGCTTTTTGGTCATGGTAGACCTCATTTTGGACACAAGTCTTTCGTTGGCAACAGGCACATAAACCGTAGATGAACCGTTTGACTTAGGTTTCAATATGTAATAACTACCGTTTTCTCCTGCAAAATTCATGGTTTTGATATCTTCTACAAGACATACACCGTTTTTACCGTAAACTACAAAATCGCCTTTTCTGAATTCCATATTCATAGCAACAAATCCCCTTCGATGCAATACGGCATTTGAAACCATGTGCGATGTGTTCGGACATAGCTTAAGCACGATTGCAGTTATATCAATAATAACTGTTATATATTTATTTTACCACACTTTTAAAGAATTTTCAAAGGCGAAATTTATAAAAATATTGCTCATTAACTATTAAATATTAACAAAAACCGCACAAGAATCCATATTCCCGTGCGGTTTTGATATTAAATTGCTTTAGCTTCTTTCTTTGCAGCTTTTTTTGCCTTGTGCTTCTGCACTTTATCATCAAATATTGTATATACAACAGGTATTACAAAGAGTGTGAGGAATGTTCCTATGGTAAGACCGCCCAAAAGTGATACCGCCAAAGGCTGCATCATAGCTGCTCCGTCGGCGCCAATAGCAAGTGCCATAGGCAAGAAGCCGAGGATGGATGTAAGAGAAGTCATAAGTACAGGTCTTATTCTTGTCCTTACAGCATAAACCATGAGCTCTGTTCTATCCATATCGGGATCTTCTTTTCGGGTTTCGGTAATAAAGTCTATAAGTATAATAGCATTATTAACTATAATACCCATAAGCATAAGTATACCTATGCAGCTTACAACGGAGAGGGACATTCCAAATATAAGATGTCCGAAAACAACGCCTATCA
>CAYXPV010000218.1:0-4010 GCA_964467285.1 uncultured Oscillospiraceae bacterium | reverse complement strand
ACCGGGAACAGAAAGGTTATTCTCTCCTTCGGAGGAAGTCTTGGTGCAAACAGGATAAACGATGTTATGGTGGAGTTTCTTGGTAAGAATCCTCCCGGTGACGATGTGGAAATCTACTTTGGCACGGGTACAAGGGATTTTGACAGAGTAATGGATGCTTTTAAAGAAAAGGACATAGCTATACCGGAAAATGTGCATATTCTGCCTTACATAGACAATATGGATATTCTTATGAACGGTGCGGATGCCGTGGTATGCCGTTCGGGAGCCATTACCCTTGCGGAGCTCTGTGCTTTGGGCAAACCTTCCGTTCTTATACCTTCTCCCAATGTTACAAACAACCATCAGGAATATAACGCCAGAGCTTTGTCGGACAGGGGAGCAGCAATTACCATTACAGAAAACGAATTTAATGAATCATCTTTAAAAGATGCTTTGCACAAAATTATTTATGATGACAACTTCTCCGAGAAAATGTGTGAGCAATCACGCCGAATGGGCATACTTGATGCCACAGATAAAATATATAATCTCATGTGTGAAGTGATACAGAAAAAGTAACAGATACTGCCTTCCATGCATATAATGAACCATCTATTATTGCAATGCGGAGGTAGTATATGGAAATATTCAGGATACAGGGTGCAGCTTCCTACAATGGCAGGGTGAGAGTTCAAGGCTCAAAAAATGCTGTTTTGCCGATGCTTGCCGCATCGGTTATTAACAAGGGTGTTACCGTAATAGAGGGTTGCCCGGATATTTCCGATGTCCGTGACGGTATAGAAATATTAAGATACATAGGTTGCGAGGCAAATCTTGAAGACGGTGTTCTTACCGTAAATTCCCAAGGTGAAATATTAAATACAGTTCCCGAGGAAATAATGAACCGTACCCGTGGTTCCGTTCTTTTTTGCGGAGCCCTTCTTGCCAGATGCAAAAGCTTTAAGCTATGGCAACCGGGAGGGTGTAACATTGGACTCAGACCTGTGGATATACATCTGGAAAGCTTCCGCAGACTGGGAGCAGCCGTGGAAACCGACGACAGGTCAATTAGCTGCAGACTCGGCACATATAAGCCCTGTGATATTACTCTGAGATTTCCCTCGGTGGGTGCAACGGAAAATATTATGATAATGGCGGCAGGCTTTGAGGGTACCGTTCGCATAATGAACGCGGCAAGGGAACCCGAAATTGTGGATTTACAGAATATGCTTTCTGCCGCAGGTGCCCGCATTACCGGTGCTGGTACCGGTTGTATTACCGTAAAAGGTACATCTTCTCCGGAAAGTGTTACCTACCGTGTAATGCCGGACAGGATTGTTGCCGCAACATACTTAAGTGCATTGGCTTGCTCGGAAGGCAACATAACTTTGGAAAATGTAAATGCATCGCACCTTACGTGGTATATCAATATACTCAAAAAGTGCGGTATGGATATAGAATGCTCTCACGGTACAATAGAAGCTGAAAAGAGCAAAAGACTTAAAGGCGGTATAAGTGTATCTACAAGACCGTATCCCGGTTTTGCAACGGATATGCAATCGCTCCTTATGGGTGTGCTGACTACCTCCGACGGAGTAAGCCTTATAAGAGAAAACATTTTTGAAAACAGGTTTTGTATGGCATCCGAGCTTACAAGAATGGGTGCAGACATAAGGCTATATCGCAGGACAGCATCGGTACGTGGTGTAAGAAACCTTCACCCCGTAAACGCGTCTGCCTGTGACCTTCGCTCGGGTGCGGCACTGGCAATTGTACTTATGGGGTGCGAAGGAGAATCCACCTTAAGTAACATACATTATATTGACAGAGGCTACGAAAAGTTCTGTGAGAACTTTGGTAGCTTGGGCGTACACATAGAAAGGGTTGAAACCGTTGACAAACCGGAATGATAAAACAAGAAAATCCGCAGTTCACAAAAAGCTCCGCAGGAGAAAAATCCTTACCGGCTTTTTTGTTATAGCAGCTCTTACGGTTATTTGCATTTTTACACCCTTGTTTAATGTAAGCGAGGTCAGCGTATCTGGATGTAAGGTACTTAATCCCGAGGATGTTATAAAAGCCTCCGGCATAAATAAAGGCGACAATTTTCTTTTTGTTGATACCGACGAAAGTGAAGAAGCCATAAATGCTTTGGGATATGTGGATAAAGTAAAAGTAAAAAGAAAATTCTTTACAAGAATAGAAATAGAAGTAACCGAGGCTTCGGTTGTTGCGTATATACCCTTTAACCGTCAATACGTAGGTATTGATGCCGAAGGTAAGGTAATCAGTATAGATAAAGCCGATAAGTTCAAGCCCGGCAAAGCGGTAATATCCGGCATAGCTCTTAAGAAGGTTTCAAAAGGGCAGAAGGTTGAGCCTAAAGACAAAAAGCGATTTGATGAAGTTAAAAAGCTTATGGACATTCTTATACAGAAAGGTCTTATGGCAAGAACAAAGAAGATTGATATTTCCAAGGGCGCTCAATTAAGCTTTACATTGGATTCCGACACCAAGGTACTTCTTGGGGATACCTCCGATTTGGATTACCGTATTGAATATGTAAAAGCAATACTCGAAACTCCGACCAATTTCCAGGGCGGCGTTCTGGATATAACGGATACCTCCAATGTTATATATGGCGGTCAGGACGAAGGAGCAGATAAAAAATGAGATTCAAAAGAAAAGTTCACATACTGATTGCAATGGTCTGTTTTATACTTTGCTTTACCATTACTTTGCAGTATAAAAGCGTTACGAGGAATGCAAGTATTGAAAAAGAAGCTCTTACCCGTGATGCCGAAATGGAAACCGGACTTATAAATGCAAGACAGCAGAATATAGATTTGCAAAAGGAAAATATGCAGCTCCAAACCGACCTTGAAGCGTACAGAAAAGAAATAGCTTCAAACAGCGACGGGGCGGAAACCCTTAAAAAGGAAATGGAAAAATACCGCACCATGTCGGGACTTACTAATGTAAAAGGCCCGGGAATAACTGTTGAGCTTTCGGACAGTACAAAGGTTGATGCTGCCTCTGACGATAGCAGCATAGTTCACGATACGGATTTACTCAGCCTTGTGAATGAGCTTTTCGGTGCCGGCGCGGAAGCGGTAAGCATAAACGAGGAAAGACTCATAATATCCAGTCCCATACGCTGTGTGGGCAATACCATAATGGTAAACAACAAAAGATGCTCTTCTCCCTACAAGGTAAAGGCAATCGGAGATTCGGAGGCACTTTTTACTGCCATAAATATACGAGGCGGAATTTGTGAACAGCTTAAGAAGGATTCCATCGGTGTAAATGTTACAAAAAATTCTGCACTTACAATAGAAAAATACAATGGCATAATAGACTTAAATTACGCAGAAGATACAAAGTAGGGAGGGATAGAAATGTTAATTGTAATAATTGCTTCCCTGCTTGGTATTGTATGCGCCATAGGGTTTGATTTGTATGTTCCCCCGGCACTCAGTTCCTACGCGGCTGTAATAATAATTGCCACCATTGATGCGGTTATGGGGGCTTACAAATCCTTGTTGCGAGACCGTTTTGACGTGTGGGTATTTGTTACGGGATTTTTCGGAAATTCTCTTCTGGCGGCACTTATGGTGTTCCTGGGAAAGAAAATAGGTTTGGATTTGTATTACGCGGTAATAATAGTGTTTACCTTGAGGATATTTAACAATTTTTCATTCATAAGACGGTTTTACCTGAAGAAAATCAAAAAAGATTAAGAAAATGTTAAAAAAGTTTTAAGAAAATTACAAAAAGGTATGGAAATTTCCAAAATAATGTGATATAATACCTTATGTTAATAAAAAATAGTTGCTTTTTGCATAAAGTTATAACATAAAATGACGTTCAACAAGCTATAGGTAACATGAAATACTTAAGGAGGAATTTTTAAAATGAGATTGGAAAATGCCAATGAAGTAGTAGGCGCAAATATGAAAGTCATCGGTGTAGGCGGCGGCGGAAACAACGCTGTTAACCGTATGATTGACGAACAGATTGCAGGCGTA
>CAYXPV010000217.1:0-4016 GCA_964467285.1 uncultured Oscillospiraceae bacterium | reverse complement strand
AAGTAACGCAGATAGGATTTCTGTGCTTCGGTAGCGCTCTCCAGGCTGATTGTCAGTCCGTGGTTAGCCGCCGTCTGTTCCAACTGCGACTCAACGATAGTAAAACCGGCTCTACGGATAGGCTCAACTTCACCGGCAATGGCAGATTTAACAGCCTCCGATGCTTCATCGAACGTCTTATAGATATCGTTATAGCCAGCCCAGATATCGTAGGTCAGTTCTGTATAACCAAGAGCCATTTTACCGGCATCCTGGTTCGACACGCCAAAACCAGTCAGCATCGTAGCATACACAGAGGAATACTTCATAAACTGCTGAATGTTGATACCCATTTCCTCATTCAGCCGCTTAATCCACTCGTAGGTTTCCTCTGCTTGGTCGCCAAAGCCTCTGCCAAAACGAGCAGCGATACCGTCCCATTCGATAGACTCGTTAATGATTGCCTGGAACGCATCAATCGCTTTCTGTATCCACTGCACCGCCTCTTGGATCGTGTAGATAAAACTAGCAAAATTGACTTTCGCTCCATCTACCTTTGCGCCCGCACTCTTAATGGATGTTCCGGCACTCTTAGCCGCAGAGTTGATGCCCTTTAGCCCAGTTTGGACCGTGGTCATTTTATCGGACAACGGTTTCAGTTTCTCGGTCAGTAATTCGATCCGCTTGGCAAATGCAGTTATCGCATCATCGTTAAGGCTCTCAGTGACCTCGCCAATCTTCATAAGACCGTTCATCATCGTGTTAATGCCACCGGCTTTAACATTGCTCAGAGAACTCAGTGCAGAAGCAACGCTGTCAATCTTGCCTTTGTCCACGGAGATTGTGTTCAGCGACTTCATGCCCTCGGCTAGTTTCTTGAAACTGGTGCCAATGTTGCCGACAGAACCCACTTTTTTCAGCTCCGCCAACGACTGAGCCAGCGACAAAACCTTGCTTGCATTCGACGGAACGTTGGCAAACGCGTGTAATGCCTTGCGAAGATTATTCAGATTGTTTACGGCAGTAGTAACCTTGCCGTTTGATTTAAGTTCTCCCAATGCCTCGGAAAGCTCTTTTATGCCCCCCGCGGCATTAGCGGAACTACTTTGAATTTCAATTTGCAGAGAATCAATCGTTGTTGACATTCGACTCACCACCCTTTGAGACAGGGTGTGCCTCTTGGGGCATCTTCTTTCGCATCTGCTCTGCAAACAGTGCGAACTCCGCTTTCAGCCGTTCCTCCTTCTTCCGGGCTTCGCGTTCTTCACGCTCACGAACCTCGGCAGCGGTAACCGGATACGGCTCCTTAACATACGGCTCGGGCTTTATACTGCCCTTCTTCATAGAGAAACGAAACAGGGGAGAGGCATCGCACAACGCCTCGTAGAAATACATACCCTGCATCCAAAACTCTTGATTTCGCCGTCTATCTCTCAGCTCGTTTGCCTTACGATATGCCTTAACCATGCACACATCCTGGTTATAAAACTCGTCGTATGTCATGCCTATAGACATATAGTAAGGACAAAGTTGCTCGAAAATTTCCTTGTAACTCTGGAAGGAACTTACGCCTTCGTTACCTTCCAGGTCGCCGCGTTTCCCTCGTCGATGGCATTATCGTCCATCAATGTGGATACGGCTTCGGCATACATTTCACAGAGAATCTGGACAAGTCCTTCTTCGCCGTCCTTGCCGACCTTGTTCACCATATTGTCGTAGATTTCGTCTACGTCCTTGCGCTTGATACCACGATGGTTCTTAGCGAACGCATAGTAGAACAGCATAGGGATCATCTTTGCGGGCTTATCGCCGACTTGATCCAGTACGAAGCCTTGCTCCTCCAACTGCTGTGCAGTGGTTCTGGAGAACTCCAGAACGTAATCGTTGTTCTTGTAAGAAACGGTAATCTTGGTTGCCATTGTAGTTACTCTCCTTTACAAATCGTTTATTTTGAAATAAGGGCGGTCTGAGCCGCCCTATATTTCGACTTAATTACGAACCCTGCGCCCAGACAGGCACAGTGGACGGCGTGACGCTGATAGTCATTTCCAGAACGGAATCAACATCGCCCTCGTTGACGCTGGCAGATACAGCACCTTCCCAGGAATAGCCGGAACCATCAGAGAAGGTCAACTGGCACTCCTGCTCGCCGGACATAGCATTGATCTCGGCATAGACGGTGGGATCGTAGTTTGCCAGGAAGTCAAAAGACTCCTCCTGCTGCCGGATGCCCTGGATAAAGGTCTGTGCATCATCGCTCAGAGTGGTGGTCTCCAGAGCGCTGCGCTTGCCTACGATGGAAGGAAAATCCTTGATATCATAGGTCTTGGAACCAATGGTCAGCTTAGTATTATAGGAACTAATTGCCATGATAATATCCTCCTGTTATCTTTTGTAGATAACTCCATTCACATCGACTATTGCCTCGTAAGTCGCCTGGATGGAGTAGATCGTTGAATCGTAGATTTCTGGGGTTACGGAATACGTGATACGCCGGAACCCCATGCCGAGCATCACTTTGTCAGCCGTTGCGAAAATCTTTCTCGTTTCGGCTTTCTTGCCGTTCGCTTTGTTTGAAAACACTTGCATTCGGTATGTAAGCCCTGCAAACTTCTCCTCGTCGGAGGAGTCCACCAGGGACCCCACATTGACGTTCTCAATTTCATCGAGAGTTACGCAGGGGAACTTCGAGGGTTTCCGTGTGTACTCGCCGGTGACGGTCGTGCCGGAATGATCCTTGCGGACAGTAGTAGCAACGGCTGTAAAGATTTCGTTATTAAAATCCAACATTATCTCCATACCTCCCTTGCTATTTGCACCACGCGAGAAATCATCTCGTTACGAGCCGTCAGCATCGCCTCTGCTGGGGCGTTACCATAAGTGTGCCGAGCAGCACCACCCTCGTTCTGCTTGAAATACCAGCCGTGCGGATTCTTACCTCTGCCCTTGCCGTAGGTTCCGTGTGCCGGGGGCGTGTACTCCATGCCGGTGTTATCCCACTCTGGATACTTCACGCCAGTGCCGAACTCTATGAAACCTACAGTCTCGCCAGAGGCTATGACGGTAGCGCCGGTCGCAGTCTGTTCCAGACTTACGACAACATCCTTTATGCCGTCATAGTCAGCCGTAGCGAAGCCAGCTCTTGCAACAGATACGCCGATTTCTGCAAGCCGCCGAACAAACTCAGATTCTTTCTGTGTGAAATCTCTTTCGTACTGTTTTAATTGCTTAATCGCCGCATTTACGGACTCTTTTTTGAATGGGTCGATAACGATTTTCATGTAACCGTCACTTCCTGCAATGCGTACAGTACCCCATTTTTGCTATCAGCCTTGCGAACGACAATGTAGTTATACGGCTCAGTCGGTTCGATACCGAGCCACACAACCGTATTCTCGTCGATGGGACATTTAAGATCAGCCACGCACATCGTCCGACTGTAGCCGGTGAAACTTCCAAAAGCCTGTACAGCCTCCTCGCCCGATGCTGCGGAAACATTACACATAAGCGCTATCGCTTCGCCGTAAGTCGGCGTACTTTCGCCGGTCTCGTTTCCGTATTCATCGGTATTCAATGTTTCACCAGTTAGGAGTGCGTACCAAAGAGAACGTTTGTTACGATTTAGGTTACGCATTACATCACGCCCCCTACCAGTGGCACGATCCGTTTGAGCAGCGAAGGACTTACATCGGCAGCCTCATAACTGCGGTTTATACCGTTTTCGCTATGTGCTGTCTGTCCTTCCGCACCCATCTTGGAAAACAGCTCTACGGCAATCTGTAATTGGATATGCTCGTAAGCCGTGGGAACGACTGCTCCCTCTGGAGCGCCGAAGGGATAGCGCCTGTTAAGGACTATCCCCTCGGACTGCTCTAGGAGGTAAGAAAGCAAGTCGTCGGTAGCAGTGTCGGGGGAGATAAGCCCCTCCAATCGGGCGATTTTCTCGTCTTTAGTCATAGGTGCTTACCTCCTTACTGAAATCAAGCGCCCAGGGTGATCTTGACGGCCTTGGTAGCGTCAGTCAGGGCAGCCAGGTA
>CAYXPV010000216.1:3015-4018 GCA_964467285.1 uncultured Oscillospiraceae bacterium | reverse complement strand
TCATATGAATTAAAGTGTTTTTAAATATTCTTTAACCAGAATCTCCAGAATTTCATCGGGTTCCAGTTTGCTCATAAGATTACGAGCGTTATTGTAACCGGTGATATAAGTGGGATCACCGGACATAATATATGCCACAATCTGATTAACAGGATTGTACCCCTTGACCTCCAATGCTTCATATACAGCCTTAAAAGTATCACGTACCCTTGTGGCACTATCTGCACTAACTTTAACCTTTACGGTTTCTTCAAAATGATCCATTATTTTCACCCTTTCGAAATTTAATTAAATATAATATAGTATTGTATCACAAAAACTTTAAATTTACAAGATTTATTTGCATTGACTCAAAGTTTCCATAATTCCCGTTGCAATTGCATAACCCATATCATCAATGGCTTGTTTGTCGGTAAGAAGTTTTCTGTCCTCGGGATTGGATACAAATGCACATTCAACAAGTACGGCAGGCATAAGCGTTTCCCTTAATACTACAATCTTAGGACTGTTTTTTAATCCTCTGTTTACAAGTCCTGTTGTTTGAACCAGAGGGGTGAGAATATTTTGAGCAAGATTTTCACCGTTAATGCCGTATTTATTTTCTATGCCGCCGCTAACGTAAAGTATTTCCGTACCGGTTGCAGTATCATTGGCAAAAGAGTTGTTATGGATGCTTACAAAGAATGTAGCACCAACTTCATTTGCAATCTTACTTCTTGCAAGTAAATCCTCCATCTGTGTAGTACCAAGTGCAACATCTGTGGTTCTGGTCATTATAACCGTGATGTTTTCCGCTTCAAGATATTTCTGAGTGCTAAGTGCAATTGCAAGGTTGGCATCATCTTCACAAACAATGATTTCACCGTTTTCATCGTATGCAATAGCACCTGTATCCCATCCGCCGTGACCGGGGTCCAGAACAATAATCGGATTATTTATATCAATTTCCGGCAACTTCACATCAGGCACCTTTATATCGGGAACATCTTCCTCGTCTTCGTAT
>CAYXPV010000216.1:0-3005 GCA_964467285.1 uncultured Oscillospiraceae bacterium | reverse complement strand
TCCTGATCGTTATCGTTGGTATCTTCATCATCTTTGTTCTCGTCATCATTACCGGATGTTTTCTTGGTTGTAACGGTAACAATCATTGAATCCGTTGTATATCTGACATCAAATTCAGACTCACCCGGAGTTTCTATAACCACACGAGCGTAACCGGAATGTTCGGCATATCTGACTTCCGTAATATCATCGTTATTCATACGTTTTCTGGAATCACCGCCTACAATTGTTGCATCGGGAAAATCGGCTATAAACCTTGTAGGCTCGGATGCATAAGACAAGGTGGGCTTTTTCATATCCTTAACAGTAACAACAACCTTTGATGAAGACGATAGTTCAGAAACAGAAACTTTTTGAATTAAAGGTTCTTTTGTTGTAACCTTAGGCTTATTTATATGTACGGAATTTGTCTTTGGGTCCCACTCAACATCATAACCGAGAGTTTCAGAAACAAAACGAACGGGAATAACCGTCCTTCCGTCTATAATCACGGGGGCTACATCAAGTTCAAACCCCTTGTCATCAACATATGCCTTTGTTTTACCTACATTAAGAACAATTCTTGTCGAAATAGATTTGATGATAACTTGTTTTCGGGAACCAATCCAAGTAACATCTGCACCCATCTCTTCAAAAATACTTCTTACGGGAACCATAACTCTGTTGTTTACAATTTCGGGAGCAACATCTGTTTTAACTTGTTTACCGTCAATAAACAATTTCGTGTCGCTTGCGGCGTAAACATTTACGGAACCCAAGATAAAAAGTACCGATAATATTAAAAATAAAATTTTAAATTTATTCATTGTACAATCAATCCTAAAATATAAATTCTTGATTAATTATACAACATTTTTTAAAACATTTCGACAATAAACATTAAACTGTCAGCAAATTGTAACAAAACAGAAACTATTTTTCAAAAGGAATATTATAATGTTCGTAAGCGAGCTTGGTTACAACTCTGCCTCGTGGAGTCCTGTTTATAAAGCCAAGTTGCAGAAGATAAGGCTCATACACATCTTCAATTGTATTTGCATCTTCACCCGTTGTGGCGGCAAGAGTATCAAGTCCAACAGGACCTCCGCCAAAGCTCTTAATCATTGTCAGAATCATATTTTTGTCAACGTTGTCAAGACCTATTTCATCAATTTCAAGTCGTTCAAGAGCTTTTGAGGCAATTTCACCATTGACTGTGCCATCACCGAGAATGGTGGCAAAATCACGAACTCTTTTCACCAGACGGTTTGCAATACGCGGAGTTCCTCTGGAACGTGAAGCAATCTCTGCAGCACCGTCTTTATCTATGGAAACGCCAAGTATACCTGCACTACGTTCTACAATTTGGCAAAGCTCCTCGGGAGTGTAAAGCTCAAGTCTTGAAATTACACCGAATCTGTCCCTGAGTGGTCCTGTCATGGAACCGGCTTTTGTAGTTGCACCGATAAGTGTAAAGGACGGTAAATCAAGCCTTATGGATCTGGCAGACGGTCCTTTACCTATTATAATATCCAAAGCAAAGTCCTCCATTGCAGGATAAAGCACTTCTTCAACGCTGTGACTCAGGCGATGTATTTCATCAATAAACAGAACATCATGTTCGGATAAGTTTGTAAGTATAGCCGCAAGATCTCCGGGTTTTTCGATGGCAGGTCCGGAAGTTATACGGATGTTAACGCCAAGCTCGTTTGCAATAATATTGGCAAGGGTTGTTTTACCAAGCCCCGGAGGTCCGTACAAAAGCACATGGTCAAGTGCTTCGTTACGGGTTTTGGCAGCTTCTATATATACATTTAAGTTATCCTTTACCTTACTTTGACCTACGTATTCACCCAAATTTCGAGGTCTTAAACCCGGTTCGGCAACAACATCTTCTTCCATAATACCGCCGTTTACAATTCTATCTTCGGAATTTAACATAATTTACTCCTTACATAAGGCTCTTAAGCGCCAATTTAATAATATTTTCAACATCAGAAACATTCGCATCAACTTTAGAAACTGCCTTTTTAGCTTCTGCACCGGAATACCCCAACGCAACCAAGGCATTCACAGCCTCATCCCGTTCGCCTGAAGCTTCGGGTACGATGTCGGCAAATGCATCGGATGCAGAATCAATAAATGCTTCATTTCTGATTTTATCTTTAAGTTCAAGAACAATTCTTTGGGCGATTTTAGCACCCACACCGGGAGCTTTTTTTATGCTTGCGGCATCACCTGAGGCAATTACAAGAGAAAGCCTGGAAGGATTCATGGTTGAAAGAATGGAAAGAGCACCTTTTGCACCTACGCCGTTTACAGATATGAGCAGTTCAAAAAGTTCAAGTTCATCTTTAGACGAAAAACCGTATAAATCCATAATTCCTTCTTTTATATACATATATGTGTGAAACACAACCTCACTGCCCTGAACACATTTCGAATCACAAAGGGATGTGTAGCTGGTATAAAGTTTAAAGCCTACACCACCGCATTCAATAACAGCATAGTTTGATGCCTTTTCTGCAAGAATACCTCTTAAATAACTAAACATAATGTATCTCCTATTTCAAAAATTTACTGAGTGCCCCATTGTACGAATGTCCGTGGCACACTGCAATAGCCAGTGCATCGGCAACATCGTCGGGCTTGGGAATTCCGTTAAGATTAAGAATTGCCTTGGTCATTTGCTGAACCTGAGTTTTATCTGCTCTTCCGTATCCCACAACTGCCTGCTTAACTTGAAGCGGTGTGTATTCAAATATTTCCACGCCGTGATTTACTGCTGACAGGATTATAACTCCCCTGGCTTGTCCTACGGCAATTGCGGTTTTGGCATTATCGTTAAAGAATAATTCTTCAATAGACATAAAATCAGGATTATACTTTTCGATAACTTCATTAACGCCTTCATATATAATTTTAAGTCTTTCTTCAAAAGGGGTATGCGCCTCTGTGGTTATGGCAAAATAATCTAAAGTTCTGAACTTATTTCCGTTATACTCAACCAAACCCACACCAACAAT
>CAYXPV010000215.1:0-4033 GCA_964467285.1 uncultured Oscillospiraceae bacterium | reverse complement strand
TTCCTCTTGTATCAAAATATCAGGAAATAGTTGACGGTGTTAAGACACCCGAGGAAGATATAAAAATTGCGGAAACTGAGCTTAAACCTAATTATAAACCCGATTTGGAACCTAATTATAAACCGGATCTTGAACCAAATTATAAGCCTGATACAGGTTCTAATTATTCGGGTAAATCAGATGCCGCTAAGGCAGAAGCTTACGCAAAAGACGAATATTTTGAAGAATCCGGTGATGAAGTGTTTTTGGATGAATCGCTGCCCGAAAATGATGATTTTGATGATGACGATGAATATGAAGGACGCGGCGGAATCAGCTTTGGTACAGTTCTTTCTGCTGTTATAATATCAATTCTTATTGTAACAACTGCAGGTTTATTTATCGGATATCTTGTAGCTCCCGATGCACCTATTTATACTATGTTCCGTGGTGTATTTGGTGACAATGACATTGAGGTTCCGGCCTTTGCAGGAAAACAGTACGAAGAAGCAAAGAAGCTTGCTCAGCAATATGAATTAAACCTTGAAATTATCGAAACTGAATTTGGTCCCGAGTCCGAAGGTATTGTTACTCAGCAGAGCGTTGCAACCGGAAATACGGTTAAGAAGGGTACTACCATAAATATTCATACAAGTAAAGGACCTGACCCTGAATTATTCAGTACCAAGTCTTTTGAGGACGAACCCGAAAGTGTAATTTTAAAGTATGAAAAGTTAGGGTACAACATCGTTAAGAAGTATCGCATTGATTCTTCCAAAGATATTGGTGACATTATTTCTGTTGAGCTGAAAGGAAATAAAATTACTTTCTATATTAACAGAAAAGAAGGCGACGACAGCGAGGAATTGATTGAGGTTCCCGATTTGTCCAATCTTACAGTTAATCAGGCAAGAGCTGAGCTCGAAGACGTAGGTCTCCTTCTTCTTGAGGAGGAAGAGTACGAAACTGTAGAAACTGACGAATATACCCCCGGACGTGTTTGCAGACAGTCTGAGTCTCCCGGAAACAGCGTGGCTCCAAAAACCAAAATTAAGGTTTATCTTGCAAAGAAACCTTCTGAAAATAATGATGATGACAACAATTCATCGCAAAAGACTAAAACAAAAACAATAGATTTGGATTTATCCAGATATACATCTACAACAACAGTTAAAATTACCGATCCGTCAGGTAAAGTAGTTTATGAAAGAACTGTTGATCCCACTTCTCAGCCGGAACTTTCAATTACACTTGAAGGAAGCGGAACCGTAAACTTCGTTATATACATTAACGGCAGTGAATTCTGCAAATATCCGGTAAATTTTGATAAATAAACGGTGAACAGATGATTTTAGGAACTATTGTAAAAGGTATAGGCGGCTTTTATTATATTGACACGGAAGAAGGCATTGTTGAATGTAAGGCGAGGGGACATTTTCGCAGTAAGAATATGTCCCCCTGCGTTGGAGATAAAGTTTATATTTCTCTCAACGATGACGGTACAGGAAATATCGATAAAATTCTTCCGCGAATCAACTGCTTTATAAGACCACCGGTGGCAAATATTGAAGAACTTATTATTGTGGCATCGGTTAGAAATCCGGAACCGGATCTTTGCTTTATTGATAAGATGCTTGCAATTGCCCATAACAGCAACGTCAGCGTTAAGATATGCTTAAATAAATCCGATTTAGATGATGGTAGTGTTAATGACCTTGTTCAACTTTACAGAAATGCCGGGTATATAGCTTTCACTACAAGTACCACCGAAAATGTTGGTATTGAAATGATACGTAAACTTATTTCGGGCAAGGTATCTGCATTTTCGGGTTTTTCCGGTGTTGGCAAGTCAAGCTTACTGAATGCAGTTACCGAGAAAGCTGTTATGGAAACCGGAGAGGTCAGCGAAAGACTCAGACGGGGAAAACATACAACCAGACATGTTGAACTTATTAAATTTAACGGGGGATATATTGTTGATACGCCCGGTTTCAGTATGCTGGATTTTCCGAAAGAGATAACAAAAGATGTTCTTAAGGAATGTTTTCCCGAATTTGCTGAATTTGAAGAAGAATGCAAGTTCAGAGATTGTAACCACACAGGTTCTTCTTCTGTATGTGGTGTTTGTAAAGCAGCCGAAAACGGAAAAATTGCTCTTACAAGGTATAATAATTACAAAAGCTTTTATGCTACATTAAACCAAAGAAAGGATTGGAAGAAATGATTAAACTTTCACCATCGTTACTCGCTTCTGATTATATGAATATGGGAAGGGACATAAAGGCGGTTGAGCGTGCCGGTTGTCCTTATATACATATTGATGTTATGGACGGTCATTTTGTTCCAAACATTAATTTCGGACCCGGTGTTGTATCGGCAATACGTCCCGTTACAAATATGGTTCTT
The DNA here is from genome assembly GCA_964467285.1 of uncultured Oscillospiraceae bacterium. Classification (GTDB taxonomy): domain Bacteria; phylum Bacillota; class Clostridia; order UMGS1810; family UMGS1810; genus RGIG8748. Next base: position 1,648 of record CAYXPV010000215.1, on the reverse strand, counting down.
GATGTCCATCTTATGATTTCTGAACCTGAAAAATATGTTGATGCATTTCTTGATTCCGGTGCAGATATAATAACGGTTCATGCCGAGTGCATAAAAAATTTCGAATTAATATACAACAAAGTTAAGGAAAAAGGTAAAAAAATCGGTCTTTCCATAAATCCCGGTACGGATATCTCTGCTGTTTTCCCTTATGCAGACAAACTTGATATGATTCTTGTTATGAGTGTTAATCCCGGATTTGGGGCGCAATCTTTTATTGAGGACAGTATTTCTAAAATTGAACAATTACGTTCCAAATACCCTGATATTGACATACAGGTTGACGGTGGTGTTAAATTGACAAATGTCAAAAGAGTCATTGAAGCCGGCGCAAATGTTATCGTAGCAGGCTCTGCAGTTTTCGGAAACGAAGATGTAGAAGCTACTGCACGGGAGTTCATTGAATTATGCAATCAGTTAAGAAAACTGCTCTTATTTTTTCCGGCGGTAATTTTGAAAATATTGATTATATCACAAGCTTTTCAGATAATGCATATATTATTTGTGCTGATTCCGGAGTTGCATTTTGTGAAAAAATCGGTTTTAGTGCTGACCTTATAGTTGGTGACTTTGATTCTTCTTTGTATGAAAAGGTTCCGGCGTTGGATTGTTCAAAAAATGCTGAAGTTATAAAACTTAATCCGGTTAAAGATGATACTGATACGGAATTTGCCGTAAACTGTGCGCTGGATAGGGGATTTAATAAAATTGTCCTTGTGGGAGGTATCGGTTCCAGACTTGACCATACCCTTGCAAATATTTTTTTGATGGAAAAGTGCAGTAAAACCGGTTGCGAAATGATTGTTTTGAACAATAATAATATTCTTCATTATCTTTCCTGCGGTACACTTGAAGTGAGAAAAAGTGAGTACAGGTATATCTCTGTGATTCCGCTGGAAAATAGTGTTGTAACTAATTGTGGATTTGTTTATCCTTTGGACGGTACGTTAATGTACAGAGATTCTTCCAGGGGTATAAGCAATGAGCTTTCCGGAGAATTTGGAACCATAACAGTCCATAGGGGATGTATACTTGTTGCTGAGTCAAAGGATTGAAGGTGGTTTATTTGAAAGAACATATATACACAATACCAATAAACGAAGCTTTTGACACAATGTGCGAGTGTCCCGTTTGTTGGTTTATGGAAAAGGAAGAACATAAAAGAATTGAATACACGCTTGGCGCGAGTATGATGGAACCGGAAGAAAGAATAGCCTACAATAAAACCGGTTTTTGTAAAAACCATACGCGTATGATGTATGCATACGGTAATCGCTTAAGTCATGCATTAATTCTTGAAACCCGAACAGAGTACCTTAATGAATGCATTGAAAAATACATTGACAAGCTATCAAAGCAAAAAAAATCCTCTGTTTTCAGCAATAAAAAGAATGATTTTTCTTTTGATGAAGAAAAATTACTAAAGGAAACTTCGGAAAGTTGCGTAATTTGTAATCGTCTTTTTAAAGTTGAAAGGGATTTTATTTCCAACATTATTCACCTTTACAAAACTGATGAAACCTTTAAGAATAAGTTTAATAATTCAAAAGGTTTTTGTATAAGACATTTTACGGAATTGATTAAGCAGGCACCTGGGAATTTTAAATTT
>CAYXPV010000214.1:0-4079 GCA_964467285.1 uncultured Oscillospiraceae bacterium | reverse complement strand
CGCCATAAAATATTCCGTTATTCAATTTTGACCCCAACTATTGACAAAGAGCCACAAAAAACAGCGAAGAACTCTAAAATTCAGATTTCTTCGCTGTTTATTTTAATTGTTATCAAAGCCGTCTTTTCTGTAGCGAATAAAAGAAACGATAACCGATGTCATTGCAAATATTTCGCATATTATACCGCCCAAGGTAAAATAGAAAATATTGTTGGTAAGCCACACGGGCGACACATAGAAAAGCTGTGTATAACGTATATGCTTCGGGTTTGCTCTCCACATTACAACCGACATAATAACCAATGATGAGAACGTGAGTACCGACATAAACACATCAAGACTATTTCTCCATATCTGTGTCAATGAGAAAACAAAGCAAGCAGTATAGATGGCTTCCACAAATACAAGCTCCCATACCTTCTTTTTTCTTCTTGCAAAAATTATACCTCTTACAAGATTCATTATATTGAATAATCCTGCGGAAAGAGCATCTATAAGTAAAAAATTTATTGCAAAGGAAAGTCCGCTTAATGCCTGAAACACAAAAAGGTTTTTATTACTTTTGGACTGATAGGACAAAGCCATAAGTATAAGTCCCACAATTCCGAAAGCCTGACCTATAATAAATTTTGTATCCATATAAATCACTTCCCTGTTTTCTGATAATTAAGAGTAAAGATACCTACACAAATGAGAACAACCGAAACAATTATATTAATGGTTGATACCCCATCGGACTCGGTTAACAGAAGCTTGGAAAGTATTGCACCGAATACCGGAGTCATAAAGTTAAATATTGTTACCTCGGAAACGGGATTATGCTTAAGAAGAATTCCCCAGAGTGCATAGGCAATGGCAGAAAGGAAGGAAAGATATGTAAGTATTCCTATACCCTTTGCACTTGCAAAGCTTATAGTACCGCCAAAAGAAAGGCCAACGATAATCATAAATATTCCGCCTGCAATAAACTGATATCCGCTTAAAACAACGGGATTTTCGTACTTTGAAAATCTCTTCATAAAAACGGAAGAAAAAGCAAGAGAAAGTGTAGATAAAATAACAAAACCATCGCCGAGGAAGGTAAAGTTAAGTTCAAGTCCGTTTAAATTCACAAGAATTACGCCTGCAAAACCAATAACACATGCAATAATCTTGCGTAAGGTGAGCTTTTCCTGACGGAAAATAAGGCTTGCCACAAGAATTGAGAAAAAAGCACTGGAGCCACTTAAAACTGCACCTTTAACACCGCTTGTGTTGGCAAGACCAACATAGAAAAATATGTACTGAAGGATTGTCTGGAATACGCTGATTATACCCACGTATTTCAAATTTTCTTTTTTGGGATAAAGGAATTTTCTCTCAATAATGCTGTAAATAATAACCGTAATAATACCGGCAAGAAAAAATCTTACCCCTGCAAAAAGCATTATTGACGGCGTGCCTTTTACCTCAAGGCACTCATATCCCGTTTTAATAAAAGGTGTGGCACTGCCCCAAAGAGCAGTACATAAAAGTGCTATAAGCACAACAAACACCGTATTTGTATATAATTTGTTACTTTTTTGCATTTCTGATATTCTCCATTCTTTTTGACACTTTGGATATTCTAACATAAATATTTTCTTTTTTCAATATCAATGTTAATTTTGTGTGTATAATTGTATATTGTGCAAATAATAAGCAAAAAATAATTAAAACAATTTAAGGAGAATGGCTATGACCAAATTTGATTATCAGATAAAAGACGAAAACGGAATCCACGCCCGCCCCGCCGGACTTCTTGTCAAAGAAGCTTCAAAATACTCATCGGTTATTACAATTGAACACAATGGCAAGAAAGCTGATGCAAAAAAGATATTTGCGCTTATGTCTTTGGGAATCAAGAAAAATGACTTAATTACGGTATCCTTTGACGGAGAGGATGAAAAAGCTGCCTGCGAATCTTTAAAAGCATTTTTATGTGAAAACCTTTAATTGATTTCAGGAGGTGAGCATTTTGACTGTACTAAAAGGCAAAGGTGTATGCGGTGGTATAGCTTTTGGAAAGCTTAAGATATACGAAAAAGAAGGCATAACCGTTCACAGGACACATCCGGAAAACATCGATAAAGAAATAAAACGTTTTGAGGATGCACTAAAGAAAACATCATTGGATTTACAAATGTTGTATCAAAAGGCAATAAACGAAGTAGGCGAAGATAATGCAATGATATTTGACATACACCTTATGATGCTTTCTGATGATGATTACGTAGAATCCATAAAACAGAATATTAAAAATCAGAATATTAATGCTGAAGCGGCAGTTGCATTAACTTCGGACAATTTTGCCAAGATGTTTTCTTCAATGGAAGACAGCTATATGAAAGAACGGGCTGCTGATGTAAGGGACATATCCGACAGGCTGATATCTGTATTGTCCGGCAACGAACAAAACTCCATAAAATCTGATGAATCGGTAATAATAGCAGCCGATGACCTGACACCTTCGGAAACCGTTCAGCTTGATAAATCAAAAATTCTTGCTTTTGTAACAGATAAGGGCAGTTCAAATTCGCACACGGCAATACTTGCCAGGACAATGGACATACCTGCTGTTGTGGGTGTAAGTACAATTGTCAATCCAAAGTATGATAACACAGAGGTTATAGTAGACGGCTTTACAGGAGAAGTTTACATTGAACCCGATATGCTTACCATTATTAAAATGCAGGAGAAAAAACACAAATATACAAAGCAAAAAGAGTTATTAAAAAAGCTAAAGGGTGTTGACACGGTAACCAAGGACGGCAAAAAAATACTGTTGTACGCAAACATCGGTTCTCTTTCCGATATGGGAGCCGTATATGCCAATGATGCTATGGGTGTAGGGCTTTTCAGAAGCGAATTTATATACCTTGAAAGCTCTGCCTACCCCACCGAGGATCGACAATTTGACATATATAAAAGTGCCGCAGAGAAAGCTTTGGGAAAACGGGTTATAATTCGAACCCTTGACATCGGTGCAGACAAACAGATTGACTATTTTCAAATGCCGAAGGAAGAAAATCCGGCTTTAGGAATCAGGGCAATAAGAATATGTCTTTCCCGTCCGTTGTTATTTAAAACCCAGTTAAGAGCACTTTACCGCGCAACGGCTTTTGGTAAACTATCCATAATGTTTCCGATGATTACTTCCCTGCGGGAAATACATGCGATAAAGAAAATTATAAATGAGGTAAAAGCTGAACTCAAAGAAGAAAACATAGCTTTTAACGATAATACGGAAATAGGTATTATGATAGAAACTCCTGCTGCTGCAATTATAAGCGACCTTCTGGCAAAAGAAGTAGACTTCTTTTCAATCGGTACCAATGACCTTACTCAATACACCTTAGCCGCAGACAGACAAAACCCTGAAATAGAATCCTTTTTTGACGGTCATCACAAAGCAGTACTGCGAATGATAAAACAGACAGTTGATAACGCTCACAAAGAGGGAATATGGGTAGGAATATGCGGTGAACTTGCTGCAGATCTTGATATGACAGAGCTTTTCCTTGCTATGGGAGTTGATGAATTATCGGTTACGCCAAGTCTTATACTTCCGCTAAAACAAAAAATTCTCGAAACTGATATTTCTGCAATAAAAGACGATGCTTTAAAAAAGCTATAAAGAGTTCTTATACTCTTTATAGCTTTAATACTAAGGCTTACAAACTCCGCAGGGGGAATAGCCCATACTGCATATAGCATCCCGTGAAAGAGTTGTGTTTTCTCGATTATTATCATTCATCTGTTTTACCGTATGGCAGGTTGATATATGAAACTTTTTACTGTTTGTGTTAAGCACATATAAAACAGTTTCGTTAACTAAAGCGGTATCCGTCAAAGACGATGAACCGTCTGCATAATTAATATAAACTCCCGGCTGAACATTGAAACAGAATACATTAAAACATATTCCCTCACCTTTGTCCTCAAAGGACATCGCTTCCATAAGAACACCGTTTGCAAGAAGATTATTTCCTTCAAAAACAGGAGTTACTCTGTAGAGCACATGATTTCCTGTTTCTTTAATGTAGTCGGCAACCATATTT
>CAYXPV010000213.1:0-4082 GCA_964467285.1 uncultured Oscillospiraceae bacterium | reverse complement strand
GCTGCAGGGCTTGTATCCTTTAAGGACCTCATTTCATCAAGGTTTGCCTTGGTGTAGTAGGTTCTGGGGTGGCTATCGGGAATCTTCGCAAGAAGTTCATCCATGGGAGGAACCACAAAGTCAACTGCATCGGGGTCAATGCGGAAGCGTCTTGCATCGGACCAACCGCTTGCGACACCGTTTTTGGTGTAACGAGCTGCCCAGTAGTATTCCACACCCTTTTCAAAGGCATAGGGGAAGCTGCAGAAGTTTCTCTTTAAGCCTTTTTCGGTATATACAACATTCTTAAGCTCGGGGTCGGAGCAAACTATAACCTCATAGGTTGCATCTGCAACGAGGGGGAAGCGGAATCCGGGAGGATTCTGCTGGCTCACGTATTTGTCCTCGGGCATAAAGAAGGTGTAGCGGTCGTCCTTGTTGAATGTCATATTCCAACCAAGGTCGTTGTTTGTCATATGCACGCCCTGTGCATAGGCTGCAGGAAGCATAACAGGTATTGCAACTAAAAGTGCAAGTACCAGACATAATATTTTCTTAATCATTATTCATTGCCTCCTTTCGCAATTGTAACAAGTTCTGATGCATCATCATATGCATATTCAAAACCGAGAATTGATGCAACGGATTCTACGGGAACATAAGCCTGAAGTCCGTTTATAACTGCCGGTTCTTTGATGGCAGTCTTTTTGCCGTTAACCTCGGCTGTACCGGAGGTCATATCAATAACAATCTTTGTAGTGTCATTTTCCATGGTGTATAGGGAGCCTTCTCTTGAATACTTAAGGTCAAGCATAAGAGCAAGGTTCTTTGCTGTAGCCATTACGTTACCGCTTTCGGAAACATAGGGCTTGGCTGTGGTGTACTTGTACTCACCGTTTACGGTAATGTTGATTCTTCCGTCTACAGGTTTTGCTGCGGGAGCAGGAACTCTTATTTGAGTTGTACCCTTATTGGCTATTTCCAATTCTTCTTCGGAAAGCATTGTTTCAGCCTCGTAAATGCGGATATAATCGAATACAACCTTACCGCCGTATTTCAAGGTTTCCATACTGATATTATTGAATACTGTGCTTTCTGTTAAATGGTCAGCCTCAAAGATAGCAACCTGATTCTTTGTAGCTTCATTTAAGAATATCGCATCAACAACCTTAGCCTCTGTGTCAAATACGTATCTTATGGTATACCATGTGTCGGGGGTAATCTTCTCAAATGCGGTATTGTAAGCACCTGCATTGTTGAATCTTATAATACCGGTGGAGGAATGGAACATAAATCTTGACATATAATTCTTTTCTCCACGGAAATCCGCAACAAAGTTAACCCAACCGCTTGTAGCATCGGGAATATACTTAACACGGAAGTCAACACCGATTTTACCACTTTTGCCGCCTGCGGCAACTGTAGCCTTTACACCGTTACCTGCATCTGTAGAATCGGTATCGTTAAGAACAAGGCAGTTCTTCTTGATGCCGTCTACATCCATTTCCTCAGTAGTTACTGTGCCGTAGCTACCGCTTCCGGTGATGCCTCCGGGAAGTGAACCCGGAGCAACATCGGCGAAGGTATAGAGCATAATATCATTATCGCGTTTTTCGTAAAGTCCCTTAGAAGAGCCTGAGGCTGTTGCCTTCTTGGCATAATAGTCTTTCTTGGGAGCTTTGGTGGCATCTGCCATTGCAAAGGTAGGACATAAAAGCAGAACTGCCAATACTAAACATATAATTCTTTTCATTTATATCCCCTCCTTAATCTGATATTACTACGCCGTAAGGCATGCCGTAGTACTGATGGATTATAATTCTTGATGCTTCCTCACCAACATCGGTGTAGCCCTTAAGAGCATCGGGTGTAGAATTCTTAATCTCAGGTCTTAAGGCATCGGAAGAATCGTACTCATAGAAATATGAAGTAACAACTGCTGTGGTTACAAATTCCATTTTTGTATCATCGTAGGTTGCATTTTCCAAATCTGCAACATTATCGGTGTAGTATACGAGGAATCCGCCGTCTAAGGTTTCGTACACATAACCGTAACGAATGCTTATCTGCTGACCGAAGGCTGAACCGCTTCTTACATAGCTTACAGAATCTGTAGCACATCTGTAGTACAGTTCAACATTGGAAAGCTCGCCGTCGCCATTGGTGGAGTAACGGATTACGTCACCGGGCTTAAGATCTTCTGCAGTCATATCAGCAGAAAGGTCGGGGTCCTTTTCGTTAGCGGCAGAATTGATTGTGCACTTTGTTTTGGAAACCATAAGCTTAATTTCCGAGCCATCGTGAAGAACTGTGATAGAATCTTTTTCTTCGCCATCATCGCCAAGCACCTTTGACTTAGCCTTAACGATTGCAAGTCTTACGGAACTGTGGGGTGCGCCACCGGAGGCAGCACTTCCTATTACAACTGCAAAGTCTGCTCTTGCAGCTTTCTTGTCGGAATAGAAGGACCAGATGTTTTCATAGTCCTTATCGTTTACAATCATTGCAGATGCCTTATCGGTAGAGTATTCATCATCCTCAAAGATTTCCTCTGCGGAAGGAATAAACATAGCCGGCTTATCACCGTCAATGGTAATCTTGGGTCCTACGGTCATATACTTACCGGAGCTGTAGGTTCTGCACTTGCCGCCTTCTACGGAGTAGCTTGCAAAGAGTGAATCTCTGTAGCTTGTTTCGGTAGCTCTTGTGGCAACTTCACCTGTGGTACCGTCTAAGATTGTGTCTATGGCACTTACTTCACCGTTGGAGTTAAGAGCGTATCTTACAGCGGAAGCTCTGAAATCCTCTGCAATTCCTTCACCGTACATTGCCTTTGAAGCTGAGTTAAGAACTGCATTGATTTTATCGGTTTCACTTCTCTTGTATCTGATGCCGTCCACCCTGATGTTTTGTGCTGCATCTGCAATAAAGAACTCACCGTCTGTATTGTAGAAACGGAATTTTGCTTTGGTGGCAAAACCTTCGTCGGAATCGCTACCTACAAGGAAACCATAATTAAATGTGGGGTCAGCTTCAAGCTCACCGCCTGCAACCTTGCCGGTAACATCAAGAATGAGTCGAACGGTTATGCCGGGTTTGAGCATATTGGAAAGATTTGCCATTGCATACTTGGTAACCTGGTATTCGTTTTCGCCAATTGTAATCTTGTTTTCTCCGGCATCAACAGCTTCGATGTCGCCTACAACGGCATCATTACATACATAGGCTGTAATATACGCCTGATATGCATCATCTAAGGATTCGTAAACGGAAACCACTGTACCCTTCTTAATTGCACCGAAGGAAGCTTCCGCGCCGTCTTTGTCGTAAATGTTTACGAAAGGCTCGTCAACCTCAGGGTCGAGGCAGATAGACTTTGCCTTGTTGTACTTATCGAAGATTGTGTATTCTTCGGCATCGGCATAGCCTACATAGTAGTTTTCGTAAGCGTTTACAAATACTACATCTGCAGTGTTGTTGCCGTCGTTGTCAAGAAGTCGAACAGTACCGATTTTGCCTTTGATAAGGTCATTGTTAAAGGCTTCCTCGGTAGCGGCTCCATTGTACACAACGGGAACCGACTTTTCAAAGCTATAGTTCTTTTTCTTGTTGGAACCGGCAGCATATGCTGTAACTTTGTTGCCGGAAATTGATGTGATATCCTCGATATCGAGAACTGTAGCTGTGTTGGAAGAAACAGCAGCTATGTGAACAATCATGGGGTCTATGCCTCTCTTGGTGATGTAGACAATTTCTACCTCATAACCAAGGAAATCATAGGGATTGGTTATATAACCGATATCGAATATCTTGCCGGATACATCCATACGATAAGGATTAACATCGTTGTCACCGGCAATTCTGGTGATATCTACACCTTCTACTATACCTTCGTAGTGATATGCACCAAAGGAGCTTGTAAGAATGGTGGTATCCTCGCTTACATAGTACTCTGTGGGCTTATTGCCTAATGTGTACTTGGGAACCATCATATCTACATTGAAGGAGTTGTAGATAAGTACTACACCCTCTCCTACTGTGAGAGTCTTGCCAAGCTTTAAGCCTTCAGTAAGCTTTAGTCTGTTGGCTACGGAAAGATAGCC
>CAYXPV010000212.1:0-4117 GCA_964467285.1 uncultured Oscillospiraceae bacterium | reverse complement strand
GTTTTTACTAAATTTAAGTACCGGTTGCATTTAGTTTTACAATTAACGTAAGCCGGGAAGAAAGCACTGTCCTTTAAATGGCACACCTTTTTAATATATAATATACATACAATCAAGCGAAAAAATGTACTTAGTCAATAAACAATTCTTTTATTTATACCTTGAAAATTTGCTTATTATATTATATAATATATTTAATATGAGTTTTTATGTAATTTTGGAGAAAAACGATGGAAGTATATCTTGACAACAGCGCCACAACCAAGCCCTATGAAGCCGTTGTGGAGGAAATGACCGACATACTTAAATATACCTATGGTAACCCTTCATCCCTTCATTCCATGGGTAAAAAGGCGGAGGATGCTTTAAATGGTGCAAGGAAGGTTATAGCAGATTCCTTAAACTGCCTTGAAAAGGAAATTACCTTTACCTCCGGCGGTACGGAAAGTGACAACCTTGCCATTATAGGTGCCGCTATGGCATACCGCAAAAACGGAAACAAGCTCATTACTCAGGTTACCGAACATATGGCTGTACTTGAAGCCTTTAAGTTTCTTGAATCACAGGGCTTTGAGGTGTACTACGCTCCCGTAGACGAAAAGGGTTGTGTAGATGCCGAGGACGTAATCTCTCATATAGACGACAAAACAATACTTGTGAGCATAATGCACGTAAACAACGAAACCGGTGCAGTTATGCCTATAGAAAAAATTGCCGCGGCAATGGACCACGCTAAGTGCCTTCTGCACGTAGATGCCGTTCAGTCCTACGGCAAGACGGATATAAATGTCAAAAAATTCGGTGCGGATATGATAAGCATATCCTCCCACAAAATACACGGTCCCAACGGAGTAGGTGCTCTTTATGTGCGTAGCGGTGTAAGGCTTTTGCCCCTTCTTTACGGAGGCAAGCAGGAAGCCGGACTTCGTTCGGGAACGGAAAATCTTGCAGGTATCTGCGGCTTTGCAAAGGCTTCGGAAATAAAGTTTGCTTCTATGGAAGAATCCCAAAACCGTATTTCTGCTCTTAAGGAAAGGCTAAAGGAAGCCCTTACATCCGCTATTAGTGATGTGGTTGTAAACTCCCCCGAGGAAAGTATGTATTCCATACTTAACGTTTCCTTCCCCGGCCTTAAGTCCGAGGTTCTTTTGCACATTCTGGAGTCCAAGGGAATCTACGTTTCCACAGGCTCAGCCTGCAACTCCAAAAAGAAGCTTAATTATGTACTTGGAGCCATGGGAATAAAAGACAAGATAATAGACGGAGCAATCCGTTTCAGTTTTTCGGAGTTTAATACCGAGGAAGAAATAGACTATGTGGCAGAGGTGCTTAAAAAAGAAGTACCTATGCTCAGGAAAATAATGAGATAGGAGAAATCCAAAGTGAAGAAGATGGTACTCGTCAGATATGGCGAAATTATATTAAAAGGCTACAACCGCCCTGTTTTTGAAGATGCTCTTGTGGGTAACATCCGCAAGGCTATCGAAAAAGAAGGGGAGGTTAAAATATCCAAAGCACAGGCAACCATTTATATTGAGCCTTTAGAGTCAGATGCTCAGGCAGATGCTATTGTGGAAAAGCTCAAAAAGGTATTCGGCATTGTGTCTATAGTGGTAGCCTACAGAACAGAAAAAACCATAGATGCGGCAGTTGCCGAAATTAAGGAAAGCTTTAATGATGTGCTCACCGGTGCCAAAACCTTTAAGGTGGAAGCCAAGAGAGCAGATAAGAAGTTCCCACTTAAATCCCCCGAAATCTGTGCCGAGGTTGGCGGAAGAATACTTGCTTCCTATCACAATCTTAAGGTTGATGTAAAGGAACCGGACGTGGTTATCCATGTGGAAATGCGTGAATCCTTCTGCTATGTACACACAGGCAGGGAAAAGGGTGCCGGAGGTATGCCCACAGGCACCAACGGCAGAGCAATGCTCCTTCTTTCCGGCGGTATAGACAGCCCCGTTGCAGGTTATATGATAGGTAAACGCGGTGTAAAGCTTGAAGCAATACACTTCTTCAGTTATCCCTACACAAGCGACAGAGCCAAGGACAAGGTAATGAAGCTTGCTGAGATTATAGGCGGATATATGTCGGGCATCAAGGTTCACGTAGTACCCTTTACGGAGATTCAGCTTGAAATCCGCGATAAGTGTCCCGAAGAACACCTCACATTGGTAATGCGCCGCTTTATGATGGAAATCTCCCAGCGTATTGCTGAAAAGAGAGGTTGTCAGGCACTTGTTACAGGCGAAAGTATAGGTCAGGTGGCAAGCCAGACTATGTCGGCTCTTGCAGTTACCGATGATGCGGTATCTATGCCCGTGTTCAGACCTCTCATAGGTATGGATAAGGAGGAAATTGTGGAAATCTCCCGTAAGATAGACACCTTTGAAACTTCAATTCTTCCCTACGAGGATTGCTGTACGGTATTTACGCCCAGACATCCTTCCACCAAACCTAAGATAGATAAGGTAATAGCTTCTCAGAACCTTCTTGAATGTGAAAGACTTATTCAGGAAGCAGTAGACGGAACCGAAATTGTGGAGTGCTGATATGGATATATCAAAAACACGGCAGTATATTTTAGCCGAGGAAGTTTATCACAAATTAAAAGAGCAGGGTAAAACTCTCTCCACGGCAGAAAGCTGTACGGGAGGGCTTATAGGCGGTGCACTTACCGCAGTTCCCGGTGTCAGCGAATGCTACGGATTCGGAGTTGTAACCTATGCCAATGAGGCAAAGGAAAAGCTCCTTGGAGTAAAACACGATACTTTGGAAACCGTAGGTGCGGTAAGCCCCGAAACAGCAAGGGAAATGGCAGAAGGTGTCCTGAAACTTGGTAATTCGGATATTTCGGTTGCCGTTACCGGTATTGCAGGCCCCGGAGGGGGCAGCAAAGAAAAGCCCGTAGGTCTTGTGTATATAGGCGTTGCCGTAAAAAATAAAGAAACAAAAGCAATTAAAAATATATTCACCGGTGACAGAGATGACGTCCGTAATTCTACGGTGTGCAAGGCTCTGGAGCTTGTATTGGAGGAATTGCAATGAAAATTTATATTATGAATGATATCGAGGGTGTAAGCGGTATCTACCACAGAGAACAGGTGGTTCGGGACGGAAGCCGATATAATGAAGGCAGAAAGCTTATGACCAGGGAAGCAAACATCTGTGCCGATGCTTTAAAGGAAGCAGGGGTTGACACCGTATATTATCACGATTGCCACGGTATGGGCGCAAATGTATACTGGGAAGAACTTTCCCCCAGTATAGACAAGGTTATAATGGGCTCCAACGGTGGCATACAGAATCGCTTTGCCGAGTGCGTAAAGGAATGTGACGGTGTAATTCTTCTTGGCTATCACGCTATGGCAGGTACAAAGGATGCAATCTTAGAGCACACTTTTTCAAGTAAAGCATGGCAAAACCTTTGGATAAACGGCGAAAAGTCAGGTGAAGCTAAAATGGATGCGGCAATTCTCGGTGACTGGGATATCCCCGTAATTATGCTTTCCGGTGACGATAAACTGGAAAAGGAAGTAAGGGAGTTTTTGCCCGACGTTCCCGTTGCAGTTGTCAAAGAAGGGTTATCCTGTATGAGCGCAGTAATGCTCTCTCCCGAAAAAGCAAGGGAAGAAATAAGGCAGAAAACCATAGAGGCAGTTAAGAATATAGCAAATGCCAAACCCTACAAAATAGCTGCACCCATTGAAATGAAGGTAGAGCTTGTGGAGAGAAACGAAGTTCCCCATACATACCAAAAGCCCTATATGACCGTTCATGACGGCAGAACCTACAGTGTAACAGCAGACAGTGCGGTAGAGGCACTGTACAGATTATTATAAATTTGAGGTGAATTATTATGGCAAAGGAAAAAATGACAATAAAAGGTGCTGCAGAATCCGGCGGCAAATCCGAGGCTATTGACCAAGCTCTTGCACAAATAGAAAAAACCTTTGGAGAAGGCTCCATTATGCGTTTGGGCAATGCACCCATCAAGCAGATAGAAACCATTTCAACAGGCTCCTTAAGTCTTGATATTGCTCTCGGTGCAGGCGGTGTTCCCAGAGGCAGAATCACAGAAATCTACGGACCCGAATCTTCCGGTAAAACCACCGTTGCC
>CAYXPV010000211.1:0-4151 GCA_964467285.1 uncultured Oscillospiraceae bacterium | reverse complement strand
AAGCAAAGAAAAAGAACTATCATTATCTTCATTAGGAGTGTTATATATGAAAAAGGTAAAAGTCGGAATTGTTGGTACAGGTAATATCACCATTGGTTGGGGAGACCACCTCAACGGTTACAATGCTGTTGACTATTGTGAAATTACCGCTATTTGCGATATTGATGAAGAAAAATTAAACCGTGTGGGAGAAAAGCTGGGCATACCGCAAAACAGAAGGTTCCTTGACTACAATGATTTAATAGCCTGCGAGGATGTGGATGTGGTGGATGTTGCCACGTGGAACTCCAACCATTGTGAAATTTCAGAAGCTGCAGCTCGTGCAGGCAAAAACTTCAGTGTGGAAAAGCCCGTTGGCATGAATTACAAGGAAGCATATCATTTAAAGCAGGTGGCAGATGAGTACGGTGTTAAATCTTTTGTATGCTTAAGCTGGCGTTACCGCCCATACACAAGGTATGCCAAATATCTTATGGATCAGGGCAAGGTTGGCAAGATATACCATATTTGTGTACGTTGCATCAAGGATTCCGCTCTTTGGGAAGGCAGAAAGAGAGAGTGGCGTTTCGACAAATCCCGCGCAAGCTCCGGTGTGCTTTGTGACCTTGGGTCACATATGTTCGATATTCTTCATTTCTGGGGTGAGGAATTTACTGAAGTGTATGCAAAAAAAGGTATTTTCATCACAGAAAGACCAAGTGAAGAAACAGGAGAGACAGTGCCCGTAGATACCGATGACTGGTGCAACATTGTTGCATCGCTAAAGAGTGATGCAAGCTGCATTATAGAACTTTCACGTACAGCAACCACCGTTTCCACAGGTCTTTTGCATTTTGAGGTTTACGGCGAAAAGGGTGTACTTACTTACACTTGTACCGACAAGCATACCCTTACATTTACCGATGCCAAAACCAAAGAAACCGAAAATATCATTCCGCCCGAAGAATTTGAGGCAATTCAGTCCAAGTCATTCATAGATCTTATGCTGGGAGACGAGGACGAATATACCGCCAAAATTGAACACGGTCTTAAGTGTCAGGCAGTTATTGATGCCGCACTTAAATCATCGGAAGAAAACAGACCGGTCACCATAGAAGAAATAGTCAAGAATGTATAATTATGATGGCGGCATTTAAGTCAGCAAGGGAAAAGACCAGCGTAATGTTGAAATGAGGTAATACGTATGAAATTAGGAACTCTTGTAAGAATAAATACTCCCGAAGAAGCCGATGTGAAATTCTCACAGCTTAAGGAGCAGGGCTTTGAGGCTTGTCAGCTTGTGTATAAGCCCGATGAATACAGGTCGGAGGATGCTTTAATTATAAAACAGGCTGCTGAAAAATACGGTATAGATGTTTCTGCACAGTTCTGCGGCTTTAATGATTCTGACACCGTGTGGGACAATTATTACGGCTTTATGACCTCAGGATTTGGTGTGGAAGCCTACAGGAAATCCCGTCTTGACTATGTTAAGAAAGCGGCAGCATTTGCTCACGGGGCAGGTATAACAGATATTGTTGTTCACGCAGGTTTTATACCCAACAATCCCTTTTCGCCGGATTATCCGCCGCTCCTTACAGCGGTAAAGCTTCTTTGTGATTATTGCAAAAGCCTTGGTATGAATTTGCTTTTGGAAACCGGTGGTGAATCTGCTGTTGCACTTTTAAGACTTATCAAAGATACCGGTGCAGATAACCTCTTTGTAAATCTTGACCCGGCAAATATGCTTATGTATGGCTATGCCAACCCCGTGGATGCAATTTATACCATAGGTAAGTATGTGCGCAATATCCACGGAAAAGACGGTATGCCACCCACAGACCCGAGAGCACTTGGAGAAGAAAAACCGGTAGGCGAGGGAATGGTTGATTTTCCAAAAATGCTTAATGCTTTAAAAGCCCTTGGCTATGACAGATATATAATTATCGAAAGGGAGATATCCGGTGAAAAACAGCTTGAGGATATACTAAAGGCAAAAAAATATTTTGAGGAGCTAATCGAATTATGAAAATAGGATTTATAGATAAATATCTTGACGAATGGCATGCCAACCACCTTCCCGATTGGCTCGGAGAAGAAACAAATGTGGAAGCAATTTATTGCTGGGAAGAAATCTCCAGTCCCATAGAAGGTGCTATGGACGGCAGAACATGGGCGAAGGAACACGGCGCAATCTACTGTGATACCATAGAAGAAGTTGTAAAAAACAGTGATGCTGTTATAGTTTTCGGACCAAGCTTTCCCGAGGATCACGAAAGGTTCTGCGAAATTCCGTTTAAATACGGCAAGCCCACCTATGTGGACAAAACCTTTGCCCCCGACAAGGAAACTGCAAAGAGGATTATAGATAAAGCAATTGCTTCCGGCACACCTATGTACAGCACAAGTGCCTTAAGACATTCCACAGAGCTTAAGGATGTTCCCCGTGACAACATAGAATCCATAAGTATGCGTGGTCCCGGACCTTTGGAGATGTATTCAATCCATCAGATTGAGCCCATTGTTTCACTTATGGGTACCGAGGCGGAGTCGGTTATGTTTATGGGTACACCGGAGCATCCCGGTTATGCTGTTCGCTTTAAGGGCGGCAGATATGCAACTGCTCAGCACTTTGACTGGGAATGTCCCTTCAATCTTTCAATAAACTATTCCGATGATAAGCCAAGCTTTTATGTTAAGGATTGCACAGACTTTTTTCCGAACTTTGTAAAGGAGCTTGTTAAGTTCTTTGAAACCGGAGAAAAACCCGTGGACTATGCCGAAACCGTGGCAGTAATTGCTATCCGTGCCGCAGTGCTTAAGGCTAAAGATACCCCCTATACCTGGGTGGAAATATAAAGGAGACCAACTATGAATACATACACCTGCACTCCCGAAGAATATGCAAAAAATGCGAAAATTCCCCTTCGCATTATGAAGACCGAAGATGCTATGTATGACGAAATGGCAAGACTTATGGCAGATACCATAAAGAATAACGGCGATGACAAAACCGTTATCATCTGCCCTGTAGGACCTGTTATGCAGTATCCGAAATTTGCGGAGATTATAAACAAAGAGAGAATCAGTTTGAAAAACTCGTGGTTCATCAATATGGATGAGTACTTAACCGACAAAGATGAAACCATTGACTACGACAGCCCGTTAAGCTTTCATGCAACCATGGACAGACTTCTATATTCTAAAATTGACCCGGAACTAATTATGCCGGAAAGTCAGAGACTTTTCCCTGAACCGGGCAAGGAAGCTGAAATTGATGCCCTTATTGAAAAGTTGGGCAAGGTGGATATCTGTCTTACTGGTGTGGGGGTAAACGGACACATTGCCTTTAATGAGCCTCCTGCCTTTGATGAAAATGTAAGCGACGAAGATTACAAGAATATCGGCACCCGCTGCTTTGATATTGCCAGGGAAACCATTGTAAACAACGGTGTTCACAAACTTCGCGGTGCATTGGATATCTTCCCGAAAAGATGTATAACTTTGGGTATGAAACAGCTTTTAAAGGCTAAAGTGCTTAAGGTTTACCTTTACTGTGACTGGCAGTGGGGCATAGCCCGTAAAATTGCTCTTGAAGAAGAGTCATGTTTTATGCCTGCTTCCTTTTTGCAGAGTCACCCCAACAGCGAAATGGTAATAACCGAAGATTTGCACCAATTTATGTTGTAACAAAAAAACGGCGGAGTTTTCTCCGCCGGTTTTTATATACCCAGTTCTTTTATAAGCTTATCCTTTGTCATATACCCAACCGCAGTTGCCGCAATTTTTGAATCTTTTATAAGTATAATGGTAGGAATGCTTACTATGCCAAACTTTGATGCAAGTTCGGGTTCTTCATCCACATTTACCTTGCCCACCTTAACGCTGCCCTCATATTCCTCTGCAATTTCCTCTATAATCGGTGCTATCATTCTGCAGGGACCGCACCAGGTTGCCCAGAAGTCCACCACTACGGGAATAGGGGAGTTTAATACTTCACTTTCAAAATTCGCTTTTGTAATTTTAATTTCGCTCATAATTGTTTCCTCCTTGTTATTTGGATTTATAGTAAAGCATACAATGGCAGTAACCCTCAAATTCCGGGTCTGCAATCTGCTCTTTAAATTCCTTACACATACACTTGAATTCCTCGGTTCTTTCTCTGCGACAGG
>CAYXPV010000210.1:0-4155 GCA_964467285.1 uncultured Oscillospiraceae bacterium | reverse complement strand
AACTTCTATACCATCTGCACGAATACCCGCTAAAGAGAACCTTGTATCGTTTGACAAAGTATCTCCACCCGCGTCTGTTGATGTAGCATAATCTGCAGCATTGTATCTTTCTACAGATTCATCACCATACCAATAATCGTTAACAACATCGTTAAATACAGAAGTGTAGTCGTTCATACCCGACATTACATCACACACAAATTCTTCCCAAACGGCAGCCATAGCCTTATCCATATTACCGTTGTAATATTCTGTATATACTTCTAAATAAGTCTTGTATCTTTCCGTCGAAAGAAGTGCCTGCTTCTCCTTTGCTGATAAGCGGTTTAAAATCTTTTCCTTGGCTTTCTGCATTTTAGCCGTATACCAATTTGCATGACATACCTCGTGTCTATAAAGAGATTGAGGTGTTCTGTCAGCATCATATTGCACATATATTTCTGTTGAGTTTGCTTTGAGTCCATCAATAGACTTTTTCCACTTGGCTCCGTCTTTGCCCTCAATAATGGTTGTTCCGGCACCAACAAAGAATCGTAACTTTTTACCTTTTGCTTTTGCATCCTCAACCAAAGACCACATCTCGTCGTTATAGGCTTCTTCCTTAACAAGTCTGATTGTGCTGTTGCCAATAGTTACTTGTTCTGTTTGTCCTCTTTCGATGAGTTCTCTTGCGAAGCTTTGTCGCTCTGTTGCATTCTTGCTTTGATTTTCTCGTCTATTCGGCAAAATGTCTCTAACATGCTTTCCGGCACTCTCATTGTCTCCCCGTTTGCCATTGTCATGTAATAAACCTTTTCGTCCTTGCTCATTGCCATTGTCCTCTCTTTCTACCACCGAGGATTCCTCGGTAACTGCTTTTGAAAAGAATGAAAAATACAAAAAATACTTTGCAGATGTATTTAATATAGCCACCATTCCCTTCTACTGGGACGGACTTGAACCCGAAAGAGGCAAGCCACGCTACGAAAAGACCAGCCCCAGGGTATACCGCAGACCTTCCCCCGATTTGTGCGTGGAATTCTGCAAAGAACACGGCATTGAACCCAGAGAGCACGCTCTTGCCTACGATGGCTTCTACCCCAAGTGGCTCTACGATGCAAGTGTTCAGGAAGTTAAAATTGCATTGGAAAATCGTATGAAGGAGATTGCCGAAAGATACTCCGACTCCATACCTACCATAGAAGTAACCAACGAGCTTGAATGGGAAAACGGCAGAACAGCAATCTACGATGAGCCCGACTACATGGAATGGTGCTTCAAAACCGCAGAAAAGTACTTCCCCAAAAACAAGCTTGTTCCCAACGAAATCACAAGACTTTCCTGGGCTGACCGCTGCAGAGTAACAGACAAATACTACGCTTATCTTGAAGCAAATATCCTTAAAGGTTGCCGCTTTGATGCAATTGGTATGCAATATCATATGTTTGGAAAAAGGGATGTAGAGTACGAATACACCCGTCCCTACTACGACCCCGAGAACCTTATAAAGCATATGGATTTATATGCCCGTTTCGGCAAACCTCTCCAGGTAACGGAAATTACCATTCCTGCCTACTCCAACGATGCAGAGGACGAAGCAATTCAGGCAGAGATTATTGAGCATCTCTACAAAATCTGGTTCTCCCACCCTGCGATGGAGCAGATAGTATACTGGAACACCGTAGACGGCTATGCACATCTGTGGGACCCAAGCCCCGAGAAAATCAAAGCAAGTCAGGGTGATATGACCTTGGGCGAAAATGTGTACTACGGCGGACTTTTAAGATTCGACCTCAGTCCTAAGCCGGCATACCATACAATTAAAAACCTTATCAAAAATGTATGGCATACAGAAGCAGAGGTTGTAACCGATGAAAAGGGCGAAGCTATGTTCCGCGGATTTTACGGTGAGTATGATGTTACATATACCGTAGACGGTAAAGAAGTCACAAAGACTATAAATTTGTCTAAGGAAAGAAAAAATAAGTTTATTATATAATACAAAAACATCAGCATTCCATTTCGGGATTGCTGATGTTTTCTTATTATATATCAATATTTCTTATTAAGTAGTGACCTTTCGGTTTCCTTTATGGATTCCATTGCCTTTTCCGAATGGTTAAGCACTATATAATGATACATGGAATCTATTATGGCAAGCTGAACTATACGGGAATTTAACGCCAGAATACTGTACTCGGTTTCGTCTGCCGATGTAAAAAGTGCAATATCCGTATACTTTAATAAGGGTGATTTACCGTTATTGGTAATGGCTACGGTGGTAGCTCCATGCTCTTTGGCAAGTTTTAAAGCATCTACAATATCCTTGGAAGAGCCGGAATGGGATATACCAATGGCAACGTCACCTTCCTTAAGATGTGATGCGGCTATAACCTGCATATGGTTATCGGAATATGCCACGGAGTTAAGCCCTGCACGAAGGAACTTATGGCTGGCATCGGTAGCAACGGAAGCGGAATTACCCAATCCGAAAACCACGATTTTGTCCGCCGCGGATATTTTGTCACAAGCGGCTTTGACAGATTCCTCTTTGAGGGATTTTTTAGTCTTTTCCATAGACATATATATATCATTGCAAACCTTGCCGTATATATCAAAAGGCGAATCCTCGGGAGTGATACCCGTATTTATGGAGGAAGAACCGCCCTCTGCGGCTATGGATATTTTAAGCTCCTGATATCCCCCAAAGCCCAATCTTTTTGAAAAACGAACTATTGTAGCCTCAGAACACTTGCACAAATCTGCAAGTTCCACTATGGAAAGGGATATAATCTTTCCCGGATTTTCAAATATCCAGTCTGCTATTCTCTTTTCTGCTTTGCCCATTTCGTCATAGAGCATCTTAATGTTAAGAGATACTTTTTCCATACATAACCTCAATTAAAATAATTTTCATTTTTTATTATAATATATACAAAAAACTTTGTCAAATTAAAAAATATTTTTCATGTTTTCTATTGAAATTATTTTCATTTTATGCTATAATTTTAAACTGTAAAACCTTGCAAAAATGAAAATTATTTTCAGGGAGTGAAAACTATGCTAGACTACAAAGTAAAAATCGGTCTTTTGCCCGATGTCCGCGACTTGTTTGACTTTGAAACCCGTAAGGGAATCTTTGAACCTGCAAAGGGCGTGGAAAGCAAAAACAAAATTGTAAACTACATAAAGGAAAACTTTGAAGATGAGCTCACCGAGTTTACCGACTTGGAGTGGCTCAATCCCCTTGGTGTTGTATACAAAAACTCCGACTGCGACAGCGTGTGCGATTACTTAAGAGAGCAAAAAGTTGACGCTATCTTCATTATAAACTGCAACTTCGGCAACGAAGAGGTCTGCGGTCAGATTGCAAAGAAGATGGGCGTTCCCGTACTCCTTTGGGGACCTCAGGATATGGTTTTTGAGGAAAACGGTCAGCGTTACACCGACAGTCAGTGCGGTCTCTTTGCCATAAGCAAGCAGTTAAGGCGATACAAAGTACCCTTTACCTACATAGAAAACTGCCCCGTGGAAAGCCCTGTATTTAAGGAAGGATTTGAAAAATTCCTCTCGGCAGTAACCATGGTAAAGAACTTCAAAGCATTACGTGTAACTCAGGTCGGCACAAGACTCAGCCCCTTTAAGAGCGTAATGTACAATGAGCTTGAGCTTACCGAAAAGTTCGGCATCAATATAAATAATGTAAATATGTCTGTGGTTGAAGATAAGTTCAACAGACTCCTCGCCCAAAAGCAAGATGTACTTAAAGAAGAAGTAAAAGCCTTAAAAGAGCAGTACGACACCGCAGGTCTTGACGACGAAGTTCTCACCAAGATGATGAACTTTGTACATGTGTACAAGGAAATCTTTGAGGACACGGATGCAAGCGTACTTGCCAGCGAATGCTGGACATCTATGCCCCTTGCTTTCGGCGCAAATCCCTGCCTTGCCATGAGCATACTCTACGATATGGGGTACATAGTAACCTGCGAATCCGATGTGTACGGAGCAATTACCAATGCCCTTTTAATGTGTGCATCAAGAGGAAAGCACGCACCCACCTTCGGGGAATTTACCAACAGACACCCCGAAAACAAAAATGCGGAGCTTCTGTGGCATTGTGGTCCCTTCCCCATTTCCGTAAAGGACGAAAGCGTAAAGCCGAAGCTCTTTAAC
>CAYXPV010000209.1:0-4177 GCA_964467285.1 uncultured Oscillospiraceae bacterium | reverse complement strand
GTGCGGCGGTGGTATCGACTCAGACACCAACGCCGGGAACGAAACTGCAGCGTGGCTCTCCGGTAACCGTGGAATTTTCCTTCTCAAATGTTCACTAAGGAGTGAAGTATATGTTGTTGAAAGAACTTTTAAATGGTGTAGATGTTTTAGAAATAAAAGGTGAAGGTAACCCCGATATAACGGGAGTATATTACAATTCTCTCGAAGTTTTGGAAGGCGGCATTTTTGTGGCTATCGAAGGATTTAAAACCGACGGTCACAAATATGTTAAAAGTGCTGTGGAAAAGGGTGCAAAAGCAGTAGTATGCACACGCTTTACCGATGACACGGATGTTTTGCAACTTAAGGTAGCCGACTCCAGAATTGCCGAAGCACGTATAAGTGCGAATTTCTTTGGAAATCCTGCTTCTTCCATGAAGCTTGTTGGCGTAACCGGTACCAACGGCAAAACTACCGTCACCTATCTTGTAAAGCATATTCTTGACTACTACGGCAAAAAAACAGCCATAATAGGAACCAATCAGAATATGATAGGGGATGAGATTCTTGAAACAGGGAGAACTACCCCCGATTCCTTTGAACTGCAGAAACTTTTTCACCGTATGAAGTCGGCAGGCTCGGAGTATGTAATTATGGAGGTTTCTTCTCACGCTCTTGACCTCAGCCGCGTGTACGGTCTTAATTATGAGGTTGGCGCATTTACCAATCTTACTCAGGATCACCTTGATTTTCATATTACAATGGATAATTACGCCAATGCCAAGGCAAAGCTTTTTAAGCAGAGCAAAACTGCGGTTATAAATATTGACGATTCCTACGGCAAAAAAATGGCAGATAACTGTCCCTGCACTCTTACTACCTACGGAACAGAAGGGGCAGACTTTACCGCAGAGAATATAGAGCTTAGTGCAAACGGCGTAAGCTTCACCATAGACGGCACAGAGTTTACTTTGGGTATACCCGGCGGTTTTTCGGTGTATAACGCTATGTGTGCCATAGGCATATGCAAGGCATTGGGCTTAAGTTATGAGGAAATATCCAAGGCACTTAAATCCGCGTGTGGCGTAAAGGGAAGAGCCGAAGTTGTGAATATCGGTGACAGAAATTATACAGTAATGATAGATTATGCCCATACCCCCGACGGTGTGGAGAATATATTGAGGACTGCCCGTGGCTTTGCCAAAGGCAGAGTGGTTGCAGTATTTGGATGCGGTGGTGACCGTGATGCAACCAAAAGACCCATTATGGGAAGAATTGCAGGCGAGTTATCGGATTTTTGTATAGTGACAAGTGATAATCCCCGTACGGAAGAGCCTATGTCTATTATCAGAATGGTAGAGGAAGGCGTCAAGGAAACAGGCAGGGATTACGTGGTAATAGAAAGCAGGTATGATGCCATAAAGTATGCTCTCGACAATGCCCGTGAAAACGATGTAATAATCCTGGCAGGCAAAGGACATGAAACCTATCAGATTTTAAGCACGGGTACAATTCACTTTGACGAAAGAGAAATCGTACGCGAGATACTCGGCATGGAGGAATAATTGTGACTATTTATACTATTTTGATGACTGCCGCTGCGGCGTTGATATTAGCAATAATTCTCGGCCCTGTTACAATACCGATTTTGCACAGGCTTAAGTTTGGTCAGGAAATAAGAGAAATCGGCCCAAGCTGGCACAAGAAAAAAACAGGAACCCCCACAATGGGAGGATTTATTTTCATTATTTCCTCAGTTGTGGTAACACTTATATTTATAAGAAATCCCTTGGTGCTGTTTTTGCTTTTGTTCTCGGTACTTTTTGGGGTTATAGGCTTTATTGATGATTTTATCAAGGTTATTCTCAAGAGAAATTTGGGACTTACCGAAAAGCAAAAGTCATCCCTTCAGATACTTACGGCTGCGTTATTTATCTTCTTTGGGCTTTACTTTAATATTTTTGATACTGAGATTATTATCCCGTTTATGGATGCAGCAGTTAAATTCCCTGTATGGTTGTACGTTGTATTTACACTTTTTGTAATTGTAGGTGCTACCAACAGTGTTAATCTTACAGACGGTGTAGACGGCCTTGCCGCTTCCGTAACGGTAGTGGTTCTTACGTTTTTTACTGTGGTTGCGTACTTTAAAAACCAATATGCCATAGCCGGCTTTGCTTTTGCCAATGCTTTTGCACTTGTAGGCTTTTTGGTGTTTAACTTCCATCCTGCCAAGGTTTTTATGGGCGATACAGGCTCTCTTTACCTTGGAGGTGTGGTTTGCTTTACAGCTATTGCCCTTAAACTGCCCCTTATACTTATTGTAGCAGGTGGTGTGTACGTTTTGGAAACTCTGTCTGTTATTATACAGGTGGCTTCCTTCAAGCTTACGGGCAAGAGGGTATTTAAGATGAGCCCCATCCACCATCATTTTGAAATGTGTGGATGGTCCGAGAAAAAAATTGTTGCCGTTGCATCGGGTGCTACACTGGTGCTTTGTGTAATTTCGTATTTTATGTGTATGTAGTTTTTAATTCCGAGGAGGAATAAGGGTGTCATTTTTATCCAAACTGAAAATAAGGCAAAATCCCAATCCCGACCGACCACCTGTTGACTATGCTCTGGTGGTTATTATTCTTATGCTTTTATGCTTCGGATTGGTTATGGTTTTCAGTGCAAGCAGCGCCAATGCTCACTATATGTACGGCGATGCAACCTATTTTTTCAAAAGGCAGGTTCTGTATGCAATTTTCGGTTTGGTGCTTATGTGGCTTACCTCAAGATTTCCGCTTAAATTTATAAAGCAGTACACTAATCTTTTGTTTGTTATTTCAATCGTGGTTTTACTTTTGGTACCCGTTATAGGTGTGGAAGTAAACGGTGCAAAAAGATGGTTGGGCTTTGGCGGTTTCACCTTTCAGCCGTCGGAAATTGCAAAACTCACTCTGGTAATGTTCCTTGCAAAGAGCCTTACCATATATCGGGAAAGAATAACCAAACTCGGTGACGGATATATACGTTATATGATTATAATACTTCTTGTAGCCGGTGTGGTACTTTTGCAACCCCATATGTCCGGTGCGGTAGTTATAGCAGTAGGCGGTGTTGCGGTACTTTTCGCCGCAGGCTTCAAGGTCAGATACTTTGTGGCTACTTTCCTGTGTGCGGTTCCTGCACTCTGGGGACTTGCGATTATGTCCCCCTACAGATTCAAGCGTATTACTTCCTTTATGGACCCCTTTGCCGACAAACTTGGTGAAAGCTGGCAGATAGTTCAGTCCCTCTATGCCATAGGCTCCGGCGGACTTTTCGGTCTTGGTCTGGGACAGAGCAGACAGAAGTTCCTCTATATACCCGAGCCCCAAAACGACTTTATATTTGCAATTATCTGCGAAGAACTTGGATTTATCGGAGCAATATTTGTAATGTTCTTATTCGGACTTCTGATATGGAAGGGTATTATGATAGCTAAAAAAGCCCCCGATGAGTATACTGCTTTGGTTGCCACGGGTATTACCTCCCTTCTTGCGGTTCAGGTTCTTATGAACATAGCGGTTGTTACTTCTATGATGCCTGTAACGGGCGTGCCTTTGCCGTTTTTCAGTTACGGAGGTACATCTTTGGTCATTCTTCTTATGGAAATGGGATTGCTTCTTAATATATCCCGTCAATGTGAAAAATGAGGTGACTTTTCTTGCGAATCCTTTTATCGGGCGGCGGTACTGCCGGACATATAAATCCTGCCGTAGCTATAGCCAAATACGCAATAGAAAAAGATAAAGATACAAAAGTGCTTTTTGTAGGCACTAAAAAGGGTATGGAAAGCACCCTTGTGCCCAAAGAAGGCTTTGACATTAAGTATGTCAATGTTTCTGGGCTGAAAAAAGAGCTTTCCTTAAGCAGTATGATTTCGGCGGCAAAGCTTGCTTTTGCGGTGGCTAAGTCTGTTGCAATCATTAAAAAATTCAAACCCGACGTGGTTGTGGGTACCGGGGGATATGTTTGCGTATCCTCTGTTCTTGCTGCAAAGCTTCTTAAAATCCCCACAATAATTCACGAACAGAATGTTTTCCCCGGAACTGCCGTAAAGTTTTTGGCAGATAAGGCTACAATAACTGCTACAAGCTTTGAAGAAAGCGATAAATATCTCCAAAATGCATCAAGGATATGCCTTACGGGCAATCCCATACGTCCTGCA
>CAYXPV010000208.1:0-4192 GCA_964467285.1 uncultured Oscillospiraceae bacterium | reverse complement strand
TTGTGCACTTGGTGCAGGTATTTGTATGGGTATAGGTGCTATAGGCCCCGGTATCGGTGAAGGTGATGCTGTTGGTAAGGCCTGTGAAGCCATAGGTCGTCAGCCTGAATGCAAAAGTGATGTTACATCAACAATGGTTATGGGTTGTGCTATTGCAGAAACAACAGGTATTTACTCACTTGTTATTGCAATACTTCTTATTTTCGTTGCTCCCGGCATAATGATTGACTTACTTAAAGCAGCCCTTTAATATAACAAAGCAACATTGGAGTGATTATTATGAAATCATTAGATATAGTATCTGTTAATATATGGCAGATTTTGATTTCTCTTGCAAACCTCACATTGCTTTTTTTGATATTAAAGAAATTTCTTTTTAAACCCGTTAAAGAAATGCTTGCAAAACGTCAGAACGCCGTTGATGAAATGTATTCATCGGCAGCCCGGGCGGATGCAGATGCCAACGAAAACAAAAAGCAATGGGAAGAAAAGCTTAAATCTGCAGATGATAAAGCTGATACATTAATTAAAGAAGCTTCCGAAACTGCCGAAAAGCGCGGCGAAAAGATTGTAGCAGATGCCAAAGAAAAGGCAGAAAGCATTATCCGTCAGGCTGAAATTGAAGCTGAGCTTCGTCTTAAAAAAGCAGAAGCCGGCATCAAGACAGAAATTGTCAATGTGTCTTATGCTCTTACGGAAAAAATGCTTGAGCGTGAAATCAACGCAGATGATCATCGTACATTGATTGACTCTGTAATAGGGAAAATAGGTGATAATGATGACTCAAATGAATAAAGAATACGGAACAGCCCTCTTTATGCTTGCTAAGGAAAACGGCAAGGAAAGCGAATATGCCATAGCTTTAGAGTGCGTGCAGGAAGTTTTTTCGGGCAATCCCGAATACATTGACTTCCTTGCATCCCCCACCATACCAATGGAGGATAGACTCTCCGCACTGGATGAAGCCTTTGGGAACGCTGTACCCGAAAACGTACTGTCATTCCTTAAGTTACTGTGCGAAAAGAACCGCATAAGAGGACTTAACAGTTCTGTGGAGGAATACAAAAATCTCCTCGATGCCCAGAATCACGTTTCCACTGCCTTTGTAAAAAGTGCTGTGGAGCTTACCGAAGAGCAAAAAGAGCAGCTTAAAGATAAGCTGGAAATTCAAACAGGAAATTCCGTAGTGTTAGAATGCTTAATAGACCAATCCCTTATGGGCGGTATTGTCGTTGAAATAGACGGCAAGATAATAGACGGAAGTCTTAAGAGCCGCCTTTATGATGTAAAGGATGTGATATCACAATGAGTTCAAGACCCGAAGAAATAAGCAATATTATAAAAGAGCAAATTAAAAACTACAAATCCCGCATCGAAATGAAAGAAACAGGAAACGTAATCCTGGTAGGTGACGGTATTGCCAGAGTTTACGGTCTTAGGGAATGTATGTCCGGTGAGCTTCTGGAATTTGAAGACGGAAGCTACGGTATGGCTCAGAATTTAGAAGATGAAACCGTTTCTGTAGCCCTTCTCTCCGACAACAATACAATCCGCGAAGGCACCACCGTTAAAAGAACAGGCAAGGTTCTCTCCGTACCCGTTGGCGATGCCCTTTTGGGAAGAGTAGTAGATGCTCTCGGTCAGCCAATAGACGGCAAGGGACCTATTGATACAAAGGAAACCCGACCTGTGGAATCCGAAGCTCCGGGAATTATTGAAAGACAGAGCGTATCTGTACCTCTCCAGACAGGTATCAAAGCTATAGACAGTATGATACCCATAGGCAGAGGTCAAAGAGAACTTATCATCGGTGACAGACAGACCGGTAAAACCGAGATTGCCATCGACACCATAATTAACCAAAGAAATTCCGATGTTATATGTATCTATGTAGCAATCGGTCAGAAAAATACTTCTGTGGTACAACTTGCAAATGAGCTTAAAAGAAACAACGCCATGGAATACACCATCATTGTATCCGCTTCCGCATCGGAGTCCGCACCCCTTCAGTATGTGGCTCCCTACTCGGGCTGTGCAATGGCAGAGTATTTCAGAGAGCAGGGCAAGGATGTACTCATTATTTACGATGACCTTTCCAAGCACGCGGTAGCATACCGTGCCCTTTCACTTCTTATACGCCGTCCCCCCGGCCGTGAAGCTTACCCCGGTGATGTATTCTATCTCCATTCACGTCTTTTGGAACGTGCAGCTTGCGTTTCACCCCAGTACGGCGGTGGCTCCATTACAGCCCTGCCTATAGTAGAAACTCAGGCAGGCGATGTTTCTGCATATATCCCCACAAACGTTATTTCCATTACAGACGGTCAGATATTCCTTGAAACCGAACTTTTCCACGCAGGTATTATGCCTGCCATAAACCCCGGTATCTCCGTGAGCCGAGTTGGCGGTTCTGCACAGCTCAAAGCTATGAAGAAGGTGTCCGGTGAGCTTAAGCTTCTTTACTCACAGTATAGAGAACTTCAAGCTTTTGCTCAGTTCGGAAGTGACCTTGATGCCGATACCAAATCAAGACTTGCTCTTGGTGAAAGAATAGTTGAGGTATTAAAGCAGGGACGTAACGCCCCCATAAGAGTGGGCTGTCAGGTTGCCATAGTTTACGCAGTAATCAACGGCTATCTGGACTGCGTGGCAGTAGACAAGGTTAAGGAATTTGAAGCTATCCTCTTTGAAAGACTTGAAAATAAATATCAGGACTTCTTAAAGCGCATTGAAGAAGGTTACTGGGAAGACTCCGATATAGAAACTCTAAAAAAAGCTTTAAATGAAATGCAGAGGTGATGTAGATGGGAGCTAACACCAAACAACTTCGCAATCGCATCAAAAGCGTAAACTCCACCCTGCATCTTACCAAGGCAATGGGGCTTGTGGCATCGTCTAAAATACGCCGTGCCACAGATGCCATGAACAAAAGCCGTCAGTATACCAAAGCCCTTAGAAATGTTATGGATTTGCTTACACTCTCTCCCGAGTGCGGTAAGAGTCCCTATCTTAAAGAGGAAAACGGCGGCAAAATGCGTATCATTATAATTGCCGGGGACCGCGGTCTTGCCGGTGGCTACAACGCCAATATATTCCGACTTGCAAGCCTGTATCCGAATGCGGAATTTATACCCATAGGCAAAAGAGCTGTGGAACGCTGCAAGGGCGAAAATTACTCGGCGGAAACCTTCAGCTACGACGATGCGCTGACCATTGCCCGTAAACTTTGCGAAGATTTTGAAAAAGGCGAATACGACTCTCTGGGTATCATAAGCACCAAATATGTATCTATGCTTACCCAGGAAGCATACTTCACCAGGGTTCTCCCTTTGGAAAAAAATCCCGAGGAAAAGCCTACAGGAATTATATTTGAGCCCAACGAAGCCGCAATACTTGAAGTTGCCGTTATAGAATATCTGGCAGGTATTATTGTGGCTCACGCAAGAGAGAGCTTTGCATGTGAAGTTGCATCCCGAAGAAATGCCATGGATTCCGCAGGAAAGAATGCTCAGGAGATGATAGACAATCTCCAGCTGGAATACAACCGCGCAAGACAAGGTGCCATTACTCAGGAGCTTACAGAAATCGTTGCAGGAAGCGGCTCCGTATAATACGGAATGCACATTTTGCAACAAAGGAGGAAAAATTATGTCAGAAAAAACCACAGGCAGCGTAAGTCAGGTTATGGGACCTGTAGTTGACGTCCGCTTTCAGGAAGGAACTCTGCCTGCTATATATAATGCTTTGACTGTACCCATAGGTGAGAGAACCCTCACCGTTGAAGTGGCTCAGCACATTGGCGACAACACAGCTCGCTGTATTGCCATGGCATCCACCGACGGTCTTAAGAGAGGTACTCCCGTTACAGATACAGGAAATGCAATTACAGTACCCGTGGGCAAGGAAACCCTGGGCAGAATATTTAATGTGTTGGGTAACCCCGTGGATAACAAGCCTGCTCCCGAAAAAGCAGAGCGTTGGAACATTCATCGAGAAGCTCCCGAATACGACGAGCTCTCCCCTTCCACAGAAATTCTTGAAACCGGTATTAAGGTAATAGACCTTATTTGTCCCTACTCTAAGGGCGGTAAAATAGGTCTCTTCGGCGGTGCAGGTGTTGGTAAAACAGTTCTTATCATGGAGCTTATCAACAATATTGCCAAGGAGCATGGCGGTCTTTCTGTATTTACCG
>CAYXPV010000207.1:0-4195 GCA_964467285.1 uncultured Oscillospiraceae bacterium | reverse complement strand
ACCCACGGCACTCGGTTTTGGAGACCGATGCTCTACCAACTGAGCTATACCCCTATATATTAAATTTGCAACATTGATATTGTACAACAAAAAAGTCGTGATGTCAACTGTTTTTTGAAAAAGTTTTTGAAAACGTATTTGCAAATAAATCTAGAATTTTAAAAATGTAATGGTACAAACATATGTTTTCATAGAATTATACTATCAATAATTGGGAGAGAATTATGTGAAAAATATAGTTTGTTTATTCATTAGTATTTTACTTTGCTGTCAAATAAATTGTAATGCCGTGGGTTTAAGCGCTTCCTCGGCAGTTCTTATTGACGGGGAACACGGAGTGGTTATTTATGCCAAGGATGCCGACTCGAGGCGAACCATGGCAAGCACCACAAAGATTATGACGGCAATTTGTGCTCTCGAAGAAGGGGATTTGACCAAGAAAGTTAAAATCCCGTCTGAGGCTGTCGGCATAGAAGGTTCGTCTATATATTTAAGAAAGGGCGAAGAGCTTACACTTAAAGAGCTTGTATACGGACTTATGCTTAATTCCGGTAATGATGCCGCTGTTGCCATAGCTTATGCTGTGTCGGGTGGTGTGGATGAATTCAGTGAGCTTATGAATAAAAAGGCCAAAGAAATAGGTGTAAAGAATTCTCATTTTATGAATCCCAACGGTCTTGATGAGGATGGGCATTATACCACAGCATTCGACCTCGCCCAAATTACAGCTTACGCCATGAAGAACAAAGAATTTCGAAAAATTGCTTCTACATATCAGACTACAATTCCGGGAAGCGAAGAGGGTGCGGTGCGTTATCTTACCAATCACAACAAGCTGTTAAAACGTATGGACGGTTGCATAGGGGTGAAAACAGGCTTTACCAAGAAGTCCGGCAGATGCCTTGTGTCTGCCGCAGAGCGTGAGGGTGTTACCCTTGTTGCGGTAACACTAAATGCTCCTGACGATTGGAATGACCATATCAATATGATGAATTACGGTTTTGAAAGGGTTAAACGTCAAACCTTGGTTTGCGAAGGTGATTTTTTGCAAAAGATAAAAGTGACCGAGGGAGAGAAGAAAAGTGTAAATGTGATGTGTGGCAAGGAGTTTTCTGTTCCGGCAGTTGACGGGAAATGTTATGTGACAAAATACAAAGCTAAAAAGTCTGTTAAAGCTCCTGTTAAGAAAGGTATGGAGGTGGGCACAGTGGAATTTTATCTGGATGGGAACTTTATAGGCGAAATCCCTGCTGTCGCAGAGGAAGCTGTCGGTGTCGACCAAACAAGAAAGTTTGGAAAAAGCATTAGAAAAATATTGTGGGGTTTTGTTGGGTAAATGTCATCCCGAGCGTAGCGAAGAATCTTCCTAATAAATAAGAGCCTCACTTGTTATGAAGTTCCTTCGGCGTTGCCTCAGGACGACACGCATATACAAGAGCCTCACTTGTCAGGCCGAGGGATAACCCAAAATTAAATCATCAAACAAAAAAGAGACAGATGGGTAGTATCTGCCTCTTTTCAACATTATTCTTTCGTGTTAGGAAAAATTGCCTCGCATCTGTAAATAGGCATACCCTGGCTTGAAAAGTTGGTTTCGTACTCGGTCATAACGTTTCCCTCGAAGTTGCTGTTATGGAGGTCAAGGGTTATGTTTTTAAGCCTTAAACCGAAATCGGAAAAAGAATTAAGCGAAAATTCAAACAATGCCCGGTTATCTGTTTTAAAGTGAATTTCACCACCGGGTTTAAGAATACCCTTGTACTTCTCCAGGAAGTTTGCATGGGTAAGTCTTCTCTTGGCGTATCCGCTTTTTTTCCACGGGTCACAGAAATTGATGTATATTCTGTCGCACTTTGAGTCGGTTTCAAATTCGCCGAGAAGGTTTGCATCACCGCGGACAAACTTTACGTTTGTAAGTCCTGCCGCTTTTACTTTTTCCAGAGCAAGAACTATTACGTCGGAAATCTTTTCTATGGCTATAAAGTTTACATCAGGGTTATTTGTTGCAGTTTCCGTAATGAATTTGCCCTTACCGCAACCTATTTCAATATAAAGAGGTTTTTCATCGCCGAAAACAGCTCCTATGTCGCTTTTGTATTCAAGTATATCGGGTATAATAAGCTCAGAGCAAGCCTCCATACGCTCTTCTCTGTGCTTTTTTCTTCTCATTCGCATATGTTTTGTATTCCTTTCTTTAAGAATCAATATAAATGATAACATTTTGTTTGGATAATTTCAAGACTAAACGTGTTTTGCTATTGAAAAAAACAGCAATTTATCGTATAATATAAAATGGAGTGAATTGGAAAAGTGGTGAACAAAATGGAAGAAATGCGACTTCAAAAATTTCTTGCTCTTTGCTCTGTTGCATCAAGGCGTGCTGCGGAAGCTATGATTGCCGACGGCAGAGTGAAGGTTAACGGAAATGTTGTAAAAGAGCTTGGCACAAAGGTGTCTGACGGTGACAAGGTTACTGTAGACGGGAAGCCCGTACGCCTTGACAATAAAAAGGTATATATTATGCTTAACAAACCCCGTGGTTGTGTTACTACAGTCAGTGACGAAAAAGGCAGAAATACCGTAATGGAGTTTGTGGGAGATATACAGGAGAGAATATATCCCGTAGGCAGACTTGACTACAATACCGAAGGTCTGCTTATACTTACCAATGACGGAGATTTCACCTATGCGCTTACACATCCCAAGCACGAAAAGGAGAAGGTGTATGAGGCAATAGTTTCCGGCATAATGCTTCACGGAGCAACAGACAAGCTGGAAAGAGGCGTGTATATAGACGGCAAAAAGACATCACCTGCAAAGGTAGAGGTAAAAGAACACCGACGAAACACGTCTTTAGTGGAAATAACCATCCACGAAGGCAGAAATCGCCAGGTACGAAAAATGTGTGAAGCCGTAGGCCACGAAGTTCTTGCACTAAGGCGCACAAGTATAGCCGGTGTGGAACTTGGTAATTTAAAAGAAGGCAAGTGGCGCCATCTTACCGAGGTGGAAATAAACAAGCTTTCAAAATAAGAAGGGAAACAAATTATGCTTACGATTAAAATAGAAGAAAATTACAAAGAATCCATATTGGAAATGGGTATTGAAGTTAAAGATGATGCCGTTGTTATGGAAGTTCGTGACGGTGATCTTCTTATGGGGGTAGGTGTTATGCGATTATTTGATACCTATGCGGTAATTGATGATATCTGCCTTAAGGAGGAATTTAAAGAATTTACTCTCGAATACGGGGTAGGCAAATCTCTCCTTAACGTGGTGGATTTAAGGGGTATACGTTATGCTGTTTCAGAGAACGAAGAAATAGAAAAGCAGCTTCGTGCCCTTAAGTTCAAAGCACCTTCGGAAATGGAAAATACCGAGGATTATCCTGCTGAAGTTATGGGCGCAAAGCTTTGTTTGTGTCTTGACGGATATTTTTTGGCAAAATGTTAAAAAAATAGAAGGATTTACAGGATTTATGTAGAAATACTCAAATAAGGGTAAAATTGGAGTGTTGACATTAAATGACTAATGGCAACACCCTTCATAATGTTATTATATATTTTTTACACTTATTTTCTCGCGAAAGGAGGAGAAGAAATGAATCTTACAACAATTTGTATTATTGGTATGGGTACGGTGTTCTTAGGGCTTATATTACTGATATATATTTCTTACTTGATGAGTTTTATATGTAAGTTATTGTCTAAGCCGGAGGCTGAAAGCAAGCCTGAAGTATCTGCGGCTCAGATGCCCAGAAAGAAACCCGCAAGCGTACCTGCACAGGCGACTCCCATTGCAAATAAGCAAGAACTCGTTGCCGGAATATGTGCGGTAATTGCAGAAGAATTGGGAACAGATGTTTCCAACATAAGAGTAACATCTTTTAAAAAACTTTAATTTTTAAAAAATTTATTAAGGAGAATTAATATTATGAAAACTTACAAGGTTAACGTAAACGGTACAGAATATGCTATTTCCATAGAACTTATGAGTGAAACAGAAGCAGCTCAGGCTAAGGCAGCTCCCGCGCCTCAGGCAGCACCTGCTCCTGTTCTCGAAGCAGCTCCTGCTCCTGCAGCACCCGGTGCAGGTGAAGAAATTACTGCTCCCATGCAGGGTACAATTCTTTCTGTTAGGGTAAAAGAAGGTGATTCTGTTACAAAGGGACAGATCCTCTTTATTCTCGAAGCTA
>CAYXPV010000206.1:0-4202 GCA_964467285.1 uncultured Oscillospiraceae bacterium | reverse complement strand
CTACGCCGGAAAGCTTTTCATCGGGTTTTCTTAAAAGCATTGCCGCCGCCTCGAGGGCAAGGTCGGTTCTTGGTGAAAACATGGTATCAACTCCGTTTTTATTTTATTATCTCGCGGATAATTATTATATATTCCATTTGTTTGTGTTGAAATTAATTTTAAAATATGTTATTATATATTAAATATGATATAAGGCGGTTTGTGCGTATGAAAAAAGAAGAATTTATAAAGATATATACCGAAAACATCAAGCGTGAAGGTGCAGACAAGCTTCTTGCCTACCTTACAAGCGACTCCTGCGACTTCTTTACGGCTCCTGCCAGCACCCGATTTCACAGTGCTTACAGCGGCGGACTTCTTGACCACAGTCTGAATGTTTACTACTGCCTTAAAGACTATATGGAGCGCCCCAGAGTAAAGGAAACCTACGGTCTTACGGCAAGTGATGAAACCATTGCCATTGTTTCACTTCTTCATGACCTTTGCAAAATTAACTGCTATATCCCTTCTACCAGAAACGTAAAGGACGCCAAAGGCGTGTGGCACTCGGTTCCGTCATATAATTTTGATGACGAACTCCCCTACGGACACGGCGAGAAATCCGTATACATAATTTCCGGATATATGCGCTTAACCAGGGAAGAAGCCTTTGCCATAAGATATCATATGGGCTTCTCGGGAAATGAAGATAAACTCAGCGTCGGAAACGCTTTTGAAAAGTTCCCCTTGGCGTTTGCTCTTTCCACGGCAGATATGGAAGCCACCTATTTTATGGAAGAAGAACCCGAAATGCCGTAAATGTCAAAAAAATAATGTACCAAGAACGGAGGAAATATTATGAAAAAATTTATGAGTTTAGTGGTCTTATTGTGCCTTATGATATGCACACTTACGGTTATGGCCGACGAAGCTCCCCAAGCCGACATTACATGGACTGTTGAAGATGGCATCCTTACAATAAAAGGAAAAGGTGCTATGACAGACTACAGAAGCGAATCTGCCGCCCCATGGCATGAAAAAAGAAACGAAATAACCGAAATTGTGGTTGAAGAGGGTGTTACACACATTGGTAACATGGCTTTCTACGGTTTGAAGAATGCCAAGAAGGCAACAATAGCAACCTCTGTAGAAAGTATTGGTATTCATGCATTCAGCTACACGGAAGGTACAAGTACAAGCCTTGGCAACTTAAGTGCCGACTTCCAGTTTACCTTAGAAAGTGACTCCGCCGTTGTAAATAAGGGCGATACATTTACCCTTACTGTAGTATTAAACGGGGATTTCAAAAACGTAAGTGCTGTGCAGACTGCCATTGTATACGATAAAAAACTTATTTCCATAGACTCAAAAACATGCCTCGACGAAGAATGGCTCTCGAAAGTTGATGAAACCAATCTGGGCTACATATCAAGTCCACTCACCGGTACTGTTGCAAACAACTTACGTCTTGCATATGTTTCCCTTTCCGGTGTGTACATTGACGAAGAATCACCCTTGTACAATGCAGGCAAGCAGGATATTGTGATTGCAAAAGTAAACTGCACGGCTCTTGATGATATAAAGGATATAAGCCCTGCGGTTCTTATGATTAAAAACAGTGCTGTAGCCCTTCTTAAGGATGGAAAAATCCTAAGCGGAACTTTTGGTGAAAATCAACTTACCGCCTGCACAAGACTCCCCCTGCCAAGTCTTACCGTTGTCACAGAAAGCAAGGCAATGGCGGAGTATGCAACAAAAAACAATATCAAGCTGGAATCTTCTGTTGAAGTTCCCGAAACCGTTTATGTACCTTCGGAAACACCATCGAAGGGTATAACAATAATAAAAGGAAACGAAACAATAGAAAGCGATGCAGCTCCCTACAAATCCCAGGACGGATGCCTGATGCTTCCTTTGAGAGCAATTATGGAAAACATGGGAATAGCCGTAATATGGGATGGCGAAACCAAAACCATATTTATGGCAACCGATGAGGACTTCGCGGCACATCAGCTGGGTAAAACCGTTCTTTTCCGCAATGAAACCAATATGGATTTGGAACACGAAAGCGAAGCAAAGGACTCAAGATGCTTTGTATCCCCGGACTTCTTCGAAAAATCCTTCGGTATTGAAATTAATTTGGACAAAGATTCCAACACAGTAACTGTTAAGTAAGAGGAAATATAAAATGAACAACAACGAAATGTATTTAAAGCTCGGTATTGATGAAAAGATTCTCAATTACTGCAATAAAATACTTGAAAGCTTAGAAGAAAGATTTAAAGAAATAGACAATGTAAGCGAGTACAATCAAGCAAAGGTTACCTATGCAATGCAAAAAAACAGAGTAAGCGCAGAGTGCTTTGCAGGTTCTACAGGCTACGGCTACAACGATATGGGCAGAGAAACCCTTGAAAAGGTATATGCCGACTGCTTCAATACCGAAGCGGCTCTTGTACGTCCTCAGATTACCTGCGGAACTCACGCTCTGGCAGTTGCCTTAAGCGCCAACCTTCTTCCCGGTGACGAGCTTCTCTCTCCGGTAGGCAGACCTTATGATACCCTTGAAGAGGTTATAGGCATAAGAGAATCCGCCTGTTCCCTTAAGGAATACGGTGTATCCTACAGAGAGGTTGAACTTCTCCCCGACGGCACCTTTGACTATGAGAACATCAAAAAGGCCATTAACGAAAAGACTAAGCTTGTAACCATACAACGCTCCAAGGGTTACAAATCACGTCCTACATTTTCCGTAAAACAGATTGGCGAGCTTATCGCTTTTGTAAAAGAAATAAAGCCCGAAGTAATCTGCATGGTAGACAACTGCTACGGGGAATTTGTAGAAATAATTGAACCTTCGAATCTGGGTGCCGATATGATAGTAGGCTCCCTCATCAAAAATCCCGGCGGCGGTCTTGCTCCCATAGGCGGATATATATGCGGTACCCAGAAGTGCATCGACCGATGTGCATACAGACTCAGTGCTCC
Source organism: uncultured Oscillospiraceae bacterium (assembly GCA_964467285.1). GTDB lineage: Bacteria > Bacillota > Clostridia > UMGS1810 > UMGS1810 > RGIG8748. The sequence continues at coordinate 1,235 of CAYXPV010000206.1, read as the reverse complement.
CGGTCTCGGTCAGGAGGTTGGAGCAAGTCTTGACACCAACAGAGCACTCTATCAGGGATTCTTTATGGCTCCCACAGTTGTGGCAGGTGCGCTTAAAGGTGCAATATTTGCCGCTAACGTGTACGAAAGTCTTGGCTACATGGTTGTACCCAACTCAACGGAAAGCCGTCACGACATTATTCAGGCTGTAGAGCTTGGAAGCGGTGATGCCATGATAGCCTTTGCAAAAGGTATTCAGGCGGCGGCTCCCGTAGACAGCTATGTAAGCCCCGAACCCTACGCAATGCCCGGTTATGACAGCGATGTGGTAATGGCGGCAGGTGCATTTATACAGGGTTCATCCATTGAACTTTCTGCAGACGGCCCCATAAGAGAGCCATACACCATCTTCTTCCAGGGAGGACTTACCTGGTACAATGCAAAGCTGGGTATAATGATGTCCCTGCAAAAGCTTGTTGACGGCGGTTTTGTAGATTTAAACTGATTTGCAAGCCAAAAGAAATAGCATAAAACCTTAAAAAGATATTGACATTTTGTGAGTTAAAGAGTATACTTAATGTAATAGATTAATATCAGACAAAAATGGAGGATTACATAATGAAACCTATTAAAACAATAAGCACAAAAAATCTTTGTGAAAGCGCCAAGAACGGTGGCTGCGGCGAATGCCAGACCTCTTGCCAGTCCGCTTGCAAAACAAGCTGTGGTATAGCAAATCAGAAGTGCGAAAATAAAAAGAAATAATAACGTTAAGGAAATGCCGCCCAACACAGGCGGCATTTTTAATGGAAATATAATTTACATATGGAGATTTAAGCTATGATACATTGTTATAAATCGGGCGGGTTCAATATTGTACTTGACGTTTGTTCCGCATCAATACACGTTGTGGACGATGCAACCTTTGACATTATAGAGCTGTATGAAACAAAAAGCAAAGAAGAAATAACCGAATATATACTGGATAAATATTCCCATGACAACGAAGTAACACGTGAAGCGATAGAGGAATGCTTTGCACAAATTGAGGAATTAAAATCCGAAGGTAAACTTTTTACCGAAGATACCTTCAAGGATATGGCAAATGAACTTAAAAACAAAAATGCAGGTACGGTAAAGGCTCTGTGTCTGCACATTGCTCACACCTGTAACCTCAATTGCTCCTATTGCTTTGCCAGTCCGGGAATGTACCACGGTTAACGAGCTCTCATGAGTTACGAAGTTGGTAAACAGGC
>CAYXPV010000205.1:0-4219 GCA_964467285.1 uncultured Oscillospiraceae bacterium | reverse complement strand
AGCTTCCGCCCTTCACAAGGAAAACGACTACTACACCTACGGCGGAATAATCCGCCCCATGATAATAGAAGAGCTTAATAAGGCAGTAATTAACTACATACACTTTACTCCGTATTTTGCGGACAATATGTGGAAAGCAAAAATGGAAATTGCCATAGAGAGCAAATCCGACGGGAATGAAGAATATGACCTTGAGCTTAAGCTTGGGAAAGACACCTTTGCCAAAAGAAAGGTAAGTGTAACCAAAGGCGAAACAACAATATTCCGTGAGGAATTTACCTTTGAAGGTGTTAAGGAATACAACCTTGAAAATCCCTTTATGTATTGCCTTGGTGCTGTGCTGTATCAGAATGAACAGGCTATAGATGACCTTATAGAAAGAGTTGGCTTCCGCGAAATTTCCATTGAAGGCAAAAAACTCCTTCTTAACGGAAAGCCCGTAAGAGTTCTTGGATTTAACCGTCATGAAATATACAATTCCCTTGGTAGCTCCATACCACTGCAAGCCATGATGAGAGATATTGCTCTGATTAAAGAAACCGGGGCAAACAGTGTGCGTACCTGCCACTATCCCAACGATGAGCTTTTCCTTGACCTGTGCGACGAAATGGGACTTCTTGTGTGGGAGGAAGCCCATGCCAGAGGCTTTGACAATAAGTGGATGGAAAACCCCAACCTTATACCCCAAAGCCTTGATTGTATTGAGGAAATGATAGAAAACCACTACAATCACCCCTCAATTTACTGTTGGGGAATATTTAACGAATGTGTAAGCGACACAGAATTTGGCAGAGAATGCTACAAAACTCTTTATGACAAAATAGCTTCTATGGATGAAAGCCGTCCGAAAACATCGGCATCAAACAAGCCACATAAAGACCTCTGCTACGACCTGGAGGAAATGGTATCCGTAAACATCTACCCTATGTGGTATGAGTTTAACCCTGCAGATACAATTAAAACCTTAGAGGGCGTAAAGGATTATATGAATCAGACAGGCAGCGGCAACAAGCCCCTTATCGTAAGCGAAATCGGTGCCGGAGCCATATACGGCTACCGCAACGAAAACGAGTGTAAGTGGAGCGAGGAAAGACAGGCAAAAATCCTTAAAGCTCAGCTTACCGCTTGTCTTGAAGCTGAAAACGTCTGCGGTGTGTACGTGTGGCAGTTCAGCGATTGCAGAGTTGACGAAAGCTGGTTCCACTGTCGCCCCGGATGCAACAATAATAAGGGCATCGTGGATGAATTTCGCAGAAAGAAGCTTTCATTTGGCGCAGTTAAAGATATTTTTCATAAGTACAAATAAAATAAAAAACTGTAATTTCGGAAAGTGAAATTACAGTTTTTTTGTTATTTATTCTTTATGTCGTATCTGTATATGGCGGTGGCTATTGAAATAAGAGTAAGGATACTTCCCACAACTGCACCGTAGGCTTCACTGGTGCAGTTATACACCAACCAGAAAGAACCTCCACCAAAAGAAACCAGCCTTATGATTTTTTCGTCGTTTATCCAGAAAGCAGTTGTCTGGAGAATGGCTCCCACAATAGGAAACAAGCTGAATATGTCCTTGTACAAAATGAGACCCACCACGACTATTGCCAGATTAAAGGCGGTAAGGGCAATTACTGTATGCCCTTTGAGAGGCTTTTTGTCCTTGGCACCTGCGGTGAATATGGAAAATGTTGACAGCACATCTATGGCAGCACCTTCATAAGCCCGAAGCAATATGTATTGAAGTACATACAAAACACTGGAGGTTGCGTTAACAACCAGAATGTGCTTCCTTTTCTTGAACTGATAGCTCAACACAAATGTCAGTACGGCAAAAACGCCTACTATCTGACCCGCTATATTCATTGGATTACCTCTTTCTTATATCACCACTATCAAGGTTTCGGAGCCTGTAAAAAGGCTCCTTTTCAAAGATTTAACGTACTCTGCTCGTGCAAAAACACAAAAGACATCACCGTGGCAAAACCGCATACATCTTGACTCCTCTTTGTTTTATTGCAACGCAAAGCGAAACAGGCAGCCGACCGCAGCCCGAGAAATTTATTACGGACGAAGTCCCATTCCACCCTCTAAGGTAAGGGTTTCGCCATTCATATACTTAAAGTCGGGATGTGCAAGCTGTACACATACATTACCGATTTCAAGCTCTGCATCGCCGTAATGACCTGCAGGGGGCATCTTTACATTTGCCTTGAAGGCATCGGGATATGCTTCCTGGAAGTTTTCAAGCTGTGCTGTCCATGCAAGAGGACAAACCACATTTGTATTGATTCCGTCCTTTGCCCATTCGGTAGCTGCCACACGGGAAAGTCCGCGTATACCTTCTTTTGCAGCAGCGTAGGAGCACTGTCCGTAGTTGCCGAAAAGACCTGCACCGGATGCAAAGTTAATGATGCTGCCCTGAGTTTCCTTAAGGTAGGGATAGCAAGCCTTCATGTAGTAGAAGGTAGCATAAAGACCTGAATACATTGCAAGGTTGAACTGCTCTGTGGTGTGGTCCTGAATGGTAACACCGGATGCCGATGCCTGAGCATTGTTGATTAATACATCAATTCTGCCAAATTCCTTCATTGCCGCTTCTGCAACACCCTTTGCGATGCTTTCGTTGTCGGCGCCTTCGGAAATGTCAGCAGAAAGAGCGAGAACCTTGATTCCGTGGAGTCTTTCAAGCTCTTCTTTTGCCTTTTCAAGCTTTGCAACATTACGGCCTGTTATAACAAGGTTTGCCCCTCTTTTTGCATAAGCGGTAGCAATACCGTAGCCGATAGAGCCACATCTGCCGTCCTTAAGTGCGGCATAGCCTGCACCTGTGATAATTGCTGTTTTTCCTTTTAAAAATTCCATACTTTTACACTCTCTTTCTTTATAATAATATATTTTAAATCAATGCATACAAATACAACTTATATGTCAGATTTAAATTTCAATAGTTTGGAGTACCTTCATAATTGCCGTTGCCATAGAGTAAAATCCAAAATCAGTCGGATGTGTGCCGTCTACTGTTCCATTATCTTTACAAAGAGCCGTCAGCTCCTTACCGTCAATAAAGTACACGTTTTTATCGCCGGCTGAAACAGCATTTTCATAGGTAGCCTTGATTATATCTCTTTTTACTATTTCTTCTTCATTCAGGTAATACTTTGGTCTCGGCATTATTATTATGGGGAGTTCAGGCTTCTTCTCCCTGACCTTTTTAAACATTCTTTCGTGAGTGTTTCTGAGGTGCTCAACGGATGGTGCATTATGGTCATAGTCATAAACAAAAAGTGACATATCAAGCCCTGCTATATAATCTGCAATTTCGTCCTCTGCCTTTGCATTGCCCGAAAATCCAAGATTTACATAGTCATAATTAAGCTCTCTCGCAATAATTGCCTCGTAAGACATCCCCGGTCTTGAGGCACAACCACCGTGGGTTATGGATGAACCGTAATACACAATCGGTTTTTCGTTTCTGTAGGGAGACGCTTCTTTTATAATAGCATCCTCCTGAAGCCCTACATATATGTCTATAACATTGGAAAATGACGGAAAATCAATTGTTATTTCCCGCATCTTTCTTTCGCCGCCAATTTCAAGAACGCTTTCATATCCGTCAACTATATCAACAGGTGGAATAAAGGACTTCACAAAGCGATTATCTGCATACAAATCAAATCCGCAATTATTAATAAACGTACCATGACTTGTTTTGTAAAAACCCTGACTTTTTGCACTTATAGCAACGTAACTGCTGTCGGTGGCAAATCTTACCCTGCCGCCTGCGGTATTTGAACTTAGGATATGAACCCTCTCGCTGACCGTTTCTGCAACTGCCTCAGGCATACGTCTGTACTTACCGTTTTCCTTAAAAATTCCATGAATCTTAAATGGTTTTTCTTCAATTCTGTGAAACTTTATATCTTCCTTATCTATTTTTGTTTCAACTTTGAAGTTGCTGTCAATTTTTGAAATATCCACTATGGCGTTTCCTCCGTTTTTATTTAATATCAATATCGGCAAAGAACCTTAACCCCATAATCCGACACAGTATATGTAATTTTTCCGTTATCTATTATTATATCCATGCTCAAATCCGAGGAAATTTTCAGTCCTTCTATTGCAAGACGGCATTTTTTTAATTCCTCGGTAAGTCTTGGTGAAATTACGATTTCTTTTTTTGATGCATTATAGCTTACGCCGAATATAACCTCGATAATCAACT